>JAJXVM010000207.1 GCA_021782135.1 Myxococcales bacterium
GATCTCTCCCGGCGTGAGCTCGCCGCCCCGCTCCTCGGTCCGGCGCTGCACCACCGCCGAGAAGGCCTGCAGCTCCTCGCGCGGCAGCCGGATGCCGCCGTGCTCCTCGAGGACCCACGCCACGCCCCCCTTCCCGGACTGGCTGTTGACGCGGATGACGGCCTGGTAGGTGCGCCCGACGTCGGCCGGGTCGATGGGGAGGTAGGGCACCTCCCAGCGGGCGCCGTCGCCGCGACGCAGGGCCGCGAAGCCCTTCTTGATGGCGTCCTGGTGCGAGCCGGAGAAGGCGCTGTAGACGAGCCGCCCGGCGTACGGGTGGCGCGGGTGGACGGGGAGCCGGGTCGCCTCCTCGGCGGCGGCGACCAGCCCGTCGAGGTCGCCGAGGTCGAGCTCCGGGTCGATCCCCTGGCTGAAGAGGTTCATGGCCAGGGTGACGAGATCCACGTTGCCGGTCCGCTCGCCGTTGCCGAAGAGCGTGCCCTCCACCCGGTCGGCGCCGGCGAGCAGCGCCAGCTCGGCGGCGGCCACCGCCGTGCCGCGATCGTTGTGGGGGTGGACGGAGAGCAGGCAGCGGTCGCGCCCGGGCAGGTGGCGCAGGAACCACTCCACCTGGTCGGCGTAGACGTTGGGGGTGGACATCTCCACCGTGGCGGGCAGGTTCAGGATCACCGGCCGCTCGGGCGTCGCGCCCCAGGCGTCGAGCACGGCGGCGCAGATCTCGACGGCGAAGTCGAGCTCGGTGCCGGTGAAGCTCTCGGGGGTGTACTCGAACCCGATCTCGGTCTCCGGCATCGCGTCGGCGAGCGCGCGCGCGAGCCGGGTGCCCTCGAGCGCGATCTCGACGATGCCGGCCCGGTCCTTCCCGAACACGACCCGGCGCTGCAGCTCGCTGGTCGAGTTGTAGAGGTGCACCACCGCGCGGCGGGCGCCGCGGAGCGACTCGAAGGTGCGGCGGATGAGCGGCTCGCGCGACTGCGTGAGGACCTGGACGGTCACGCCCGCCGGGATCCGGTCCTCCTCGATGAGCGCGCGCACGAAGTCGCGCTCGGGGCCCGAGGCGGACGGGAAGCCGACCTCGATCTCCTGGAAGCCGACCTCGACCAGCTTCTCGAAGAGCGCCCGCTTGCGATCCGGTCCCATGGGATCGAGCAGGGCCTGGTTCCCGTCCCGGAGGTCGACCGAGCACCAGCGAGGCGCGCGCCGGAGCACCGCGGAGGGCCAGCGCCGATCCGGCAGGCCGACGGGGGGAAAGGGACGATACTTGTGGACGGGCATCCTCGACATGAACGGCTCCTTCGGCGGGAGGTGGAGGCCGAGGAGGTGTTCCGTCGAGCGTTGCGCGGGACCTCTCCGGCCGGGAAGGCGGAAGAGGTCGCGCGGCGGTCAGGCCAGGGCGAGCTCTCCCGCCTGGCTAAGAAGTCGACCGCTGCGCAGTGACGCTGACATCACGACGACGCTACCCGGGCCTTGCCTGAAGGTCAAGCCCGGACGGGTAAAGCCTCACCCGGGTCGGAGTCCCGCGCGAGGGGGAAAGTAAACTGACAGTGGTGCCCGACGACCTCCTCCTAGAGACGCGCGACCTCACCAAGGACTTCGGAGGTTTCCTGGCAGTGAAGCACGTCGACCTCCGGGTCCGCCGGGGGGCGATCCACGCGCTCATCGGCCCGAACGGCGCCGGCAAGACCACCGTCTTCAACCTGCTCACCCGGTTCCTGTCGCCCACCTCGGGCAGCATCTGGTTCGAGGGGCGCGACATCACCCGCGCCCGGCCGGCCCAGGTCGCCCGCCAGGGGGTGGTCCGGTCCTTCCAGATCTCGGCGGTCTTCCCGAGCCTGACCGCCCTCGAGAACATCCGGGTCGCGCTGCAGCGGGCCCGCGGCGGGACCTTCCGCTTCTGGCGCTCGGACCGGGTCCTCGAGGGGCTCGACGGCCGCGCGCTGTCGCTGCTCGCCGACGTCGGGCTGGAGGACCAGCGCGACGTCGCCGCGGTCGAGCTGCCGTACGGCCAGAAGCGGGCGCTGGAGCTCGCCACCACCCTCGCGCTCGAGCCCTCCCTGCTCCTCCTCGACGAGCCGACGCAGGGCATGGGACACGAGGACGTCGGACGGGTGGCGGAGCTGATCCGCCGCGCCGCCGCCGGTCGAACCGTGCTCATGGTGGAGCACAACCTGCCGGTGGTCGCGGGGCTCTGCGACACCATCACCGTCCTCCAGCGCGGCTCGATCCTGGCCGAGGGGAGCTACGCCGAGGTCTCGCGCGATCCGCGGGTGCTCGAGGCCTACATCGGGGCCCAGGCGTGAGCGACGGGGCCTCCACCGAGATCCTGCGGGTGAGCGGCCTGCACGCCTTCTACGGTGAGTCGCACATCCTGCACGGGGTGGACTTCTCGGTGTCGAAGGGCGAGCTCGTCACCCTGCTCGGCCGCAACGGCTCCGGCCGGACCACCACGCTCAAGGCGATCCTGGGGCTCACCGGGAAGCGCACCGGATCGGTCCTGCTCAACGGGCGCGAGACCATCGCCATGCCCACCCACCGCATCGCCCACCTGGGGCTCGGCTGGTGCCCGGAGGAGCGCGGCATCTTCGCCTCGCTCTCGGCGGAGGAGAACCTGCTCCTCCCGCCGGCGGTGGGGAGCGGCGGCATGAGCGTGGCGGAGATCTACGAGATGTTCCCCAACCTGGCGGAGCGGCGGCGCAGCCCCGGCGGCCGCCTCTCCGGGGGCGAGCAGCAGATGCTGGCCCTGGCGCGGATCCTGCGCACCGGCGCGCGGCTGCTGCTGCTCGACGAGATCACCGAGGGGCTGGCGCCGGTCATCGTGCAGGCGCTCGGCAAGGCCGTCGCGAGCCTCAAGGCCCGCGGCTTCACCATCGTCCTGGTCGAGCAGAACTTCCGCTTCGCCGCCCCCCTGGCGGACCGTCACTACCTGCTCGAGCACGGAAGGATCATCGACCAGATCCCGGCCGGCGCCCTGGGGGCGCGCGAGCCGGAGCTGCAGCGCTTCCTCGGCGTCTGAAGCAAACCCGCTCCAAGGAGGGCCCCGTGAACCGGATCCACCTCTCGAAGCTGTCCCTGGCGTTGCTCGCAGCCCTACCCCTGGCCGGCCAGGCGGCCGGCGTCTCCGACGGCGTGGTCAAGGTGGGCGTCCTCACCGACATGACCGGCGCCTACTCCGACCTCGCCGGCCCCGGCTCGGTCGCCGCCGCGCAGATGGCGGCCGAGGACTTCGGCGGGAAGGTGCTCGGCAAGCCCATCGTGGTGATCTCGGCCGACCACCAGAACAAGCCCGACGTCGCCTCGAACGTCGCCCGGCGCTGGTTCGACGAGGAGCAGGTGGACGTGGTGGCCGACCTGGTCTCCTCCTCCACCGCGCTCGCCGTGATGCCGGTCGCCGCCGCGAAGAAGCGGATCACGCTCCTCTCCGGCCCGGGCTCCGACCCCATCACCGGCGACCGGTGCACCCCCTACAACGTCCACTACACCTACGACACCTACTCCATGGCCCACGGCACCGGCAGCGCGGTGGTGCAGCAGGGCGGGAAGAGCTGGTTCTTCATCACCGCCGACTACGTCTTCGGGCGCACGCTCGAGGAGGACACCGCCTCGGTGGTGAGGGCGGCCGGGGGCAAGGTGCTCGGCGCGGTGCGGGCCCCCTTCCCGACCGCCGACTTCTCCTCCTACCTGCTCCAGGCCCAGTCCTCCGGCGCGCAGATCGTGGGGCTCGCCAACGCCGGCGCCGACACGGTGAACTCCATCAAGCAGGCGCACGAGTTCGGCCTCACCCCGAAGCAGAGCCTGGCCGGCCTGCTGGTCTTCATCTCCGACATCCACAGCCTCGGGCTGGAGGCGGCCCAGGGCCTGTACCTCACCACCGCCTTCTACTGGGACCGGGACGACGAGAGCCGCAAGTGGTCCCAGCGCTTCTACGCGCGCACGAAGAAGATGCCGACCATGGTGCACGCCGGGGTCTACTCGGAGGTGATGCACTACCTGCAGGCGGTGAAGGCCGCCGGCACCGACGACGCCGACGCGGTGATGAAGAAGATGCGCGAGACGCCGGTGAACGACTTCTTCGCCAAGAACGCCCGCATCGGCCCGGACGGCCTGCTCCGGCACGACATGTACCTGGCCCGGGTGAAGGCGCCCAAGGACTCGAAGAAGCCCTGGGACTACTACCAGATCCTGAAGACCATCCCGCCCGACCAGGCCTTCCCGCCGCTCTCCGCGTCGAAGTGCCCCCTGGTCAAGAAGTAGCCGCCCCGTGACCCAGGCCCTCTTCGGCCAGCTCCTCGTCGGGCTCATCAACGGCTCGTTCTACGCGCTGCTGAGCCTGGGGCTCGCGATCATCTTCGGTCTGCTCGACGTGGTGAACTTCGCCCACGGCGCGCAGTACATGCTCGGAGCCTACCTCGCGTGGATGGGGCTCACCTGGCTCGGGATCGGCTACTGGGTCGCGCTTTTCGCCGCGCCGGCGGCGGTGGGGATCCTGGGGATGGCGGTGGAGCGGCTCCTGCTCCGCCGCCTCCGCGGGCTCGACAACCTCTACGGCCTGCTGCTCACCTTCGGGCTGGCGCTCGCCGTGGAGGGGCTGTTCCGGCAGGGGTTCGGCATCTCGGGCAACTCCTACCCGGTGCCGGCCCAGCTGACCGGGGCGAAGAACCTCGGCTTCATGGTGCTGCCCATCTACCGGGCCTGGGTGGTGGTGGCGTCGCTGGTGGTCTGCTTCTCGAGCTGGCTGGTGATCGAGAAGACGCGCCTCGGCGCCTACCTGCGCGCCGGCACCGAGAACCCGCGGATGCTGCAGGCCTTCGGCGTGAACGTGCCGCTCATGTTCACCGTCACCTACGGCTTCGGCGCCGCCCTCGCCGCCTTCGCGGGGGTGATGGCGGCGCCGGTCTACCAGGTCACCCCCACCATGGGCTCGCAGGTGATCATCGTGGTCTTCGCGGTGGTGGTCATCGGCGGCATGGGCTCCATCCTCGGGGCCATCGTCACCGGGCTCGGGCTCGGGCTGCTCGAGGGCGCCGCCAAGTTCTTCTGGCCCGAGATCTCGGGCACCGTGGTCTTCATCGCCATGGCGCTCGTGCTGCTCCTCCGCCCGGCCGGGCTCTTCGGGAGGCAGCGGTGACCGTCCGCGCGCGCGCCGTGCTCGGCTACGGGCTCCTGGTCGGGATCGGGCTCGCGGCCCCGTTCCTGGTCTACCCGGTCTTCGCCATGAACGTGCTCTGCCTCGCCCTCTTCGCGAGCGCGTTCAACCTCCTGCTCGGCTACGCCGGCCTGCTCTCGTTCGGCCACGCCGCCTTCCTGGGCGCGGCGGCCTACGCCGCCGGCTACGTGACCCGCGAGTGGGGGCTGCCCACCGAGGCCGGCCTCCTCGCCGGCGTGGCGGTGGGCGCCGGGCTGGGGCTCGGGTTCGGCGCGCTCGCCATCCGGCGCTCCGGGATCTACTTCGCGATGATCACCCTGGGCTTCGCCCAGCTGGTCTACTTTCTCGCCATCGAGATCCCCTGGACCGGCGGCGAGGACGGGTTCCAGGGGATCCCGCGCGGGAAGCTCCTGGGCGTGCTGAATCTCGACCGGCCGCTGGTCATGTACTACTTCGTCTACGCGATCTTCCTGGCCGCCTTCTGGCTCATCCAGCGGACCATCGCCTCGCCCTTCGGCCACGTGCTGCGCGCCATCCGGGAGAACGAGCCGCGCGCGCTCTCGCTCGGCTACGAGGTGAGCCGGTACAAGCTCACCGCCTTCGTGCTCTCGGCGGCGCTCTCCGGGCTGGCCGGCGCGCTGCGCGCCTTCGTGAACCAGTTCGCCGCCCTGCCCGACCTCTACTGGCACACCTCGGGCAACGTGGTGCTGATGACGCTCCTCGGCGGGATGGGCACCGTGACCGGCCCGTCGGTGGGGGCGCTCCTCGTCGGCGTCCTCGAGAACTACCTTGCGGGCCTGGGATCGTGGGTGACGGTGATCACCGGGACCGTGTTCGTCCTCTGCGTCCTCTCCTTCCGCCGCGGCATCGTGGGGGAGGTGCGGGCGTTGGTGAAGCGGTCCTTCTGAAGGGACGGGGGAAGCCATGGCTGGACAGCTGGAAGGGCGGACGGCGCTCGTCACCGGCGGCGCGAGCGGGATCGGGCTCGCCATCGGGCAGGCCTTCGCGCGCGAGGGGGCGCGGGTGGCCCTCGCCGATCTCGCCGGCCCGGCCGCCGAGGCCGCCGCCGCCGGGCTGGGCGACGGCGCGC
>JAJXVM010000208.1 GCA_021782135.1 Myxococcales bacterium
CCCGGGGCGCCGCCGCGGTACCGGGAGGCCTTCCGCGCGCTCGCCGGCGCGGGCGTGGACCTGCTCTGGGCGGAGAGTCAGCAGGAGCCGGCCGAGGCGCGGGCCGCCCTGGCCGCGGCGCAGGCCACGGGGCTCCGGGCCGTGGTGACCCTCACGCCTCGAGAGCGGGGAGGAGAGCTGCTTTTGCCGCGCGGCGAGGATCCGGCCGCGTTGCTGCGAGAGCTCGCGGCGAGCGGCGCGGAGGCCGTCGGGGTAAACTGCGTCTTCCCCGGCCCCGCGCTCGAGCGCCTGCTGCGGGATCTCGCGGGCACCCTCTCCGTCCCCCTGATCGTGAAGGCGAGCCCGGGCCTGCCCGGGAGGGTGCTGGAGGCGGAGCCGTGGTCGGCCGAGATGCTCCGCCTCACCGCGCTCGGCGCCGGCTGGGTGGGCGGCTGCTGCGGCGCCGGGCCCGAGCACCTCGCCGCGCTCGGGCTGCGGATCGGTCAGGCCGCCGGGGCCGCGCGCGGATAGGAGCCGAGGAGGTGGAGCGCGTGGACGCGCTGCAGGACGCCCAGGATCGC
The DNA here is from genome assembly GCA_021782135.1 of Myxococcales bacterium. Taxonomy (GTDB): domain Bacteria; phylum Myxococcota; class Myxococcia; order Myxococcales; family Anaeromyxobacteraceae; genus Anaeromyxobacter_B. The sequence continues at coordinate 561 of JAJXVM010000208.1, forward strand.
CTCGGCGGCCCTGGGGTCGGCCCGGTGCCCCTCGAAGTCGATGAAGAACACGTAGTGGCCGAGCGCCTGCTTCATGGGGCGGCTCTCGATCCGCGAGAGGTTGATCTGCCGGTTCGCGAACTCGCCCATGATCTCGTACAGCCCGCCCGGCCGATCGCGGTCGAGCGTGAAGGCGATGCTGGTCTTGTCGCGCCCGGTGGGCGCCTCGTCCTCCCGGGCGACCAGCACGAACCGGGTGGTGTTGACGTCGGCGTCCTGGATGTTCTCGACGAGGATCTCCAGGCCGTAGCGCTCGGCGGCCGCCCTCGGCCCGATCGCGGCGCCCTCCTTGCGCTCGGCCACCAGCCGCGCCGCCTCCGCCGTCGAGGAGGTGGTCTCGAGCGGGACGCCCCGCAGCCGCTCGCGCAGGAAGCCGGCGCACTGGCCCAGGGGCTGCGGGTGGGAGAGGATCTTCTTCACGTCCGCGAGCTGGGTGCCGCGCGCCGCCATGAGCTGCTGCTCGACCGGCAGGAGGACCTCGCGGCGGATGCGCAGCCCGGGCCGGTGCACCAGCAGGTCGAGCGTGGCGGTGACGCTCCCCTCGATCGAGTTCTCGATGGGGAGCAGCGCCGCGTCCACCTCTCCCTTCGCCACCGCCTCGTAGGCGTCCGCGAAGGACGGGTACGCGACGTGCTCCGCGCCGCGGGCGAGGTCACAGCGCCCCACCGCCTCCTCGCTGAAGGTGCCGGGGGGTCCGAGGTATGCCACGCGCATGCCCCCGGTTGTAGCAGGAGCGGTCCGCGGGCGCGAGCGCGCCCGCCCGCCCGATCTCCCGGGAGGGCTCCAGCCAACGCGCTCCGCGATGGGCGGCTTCGCCACATACCGTTGCGGCCGGCCGCGCCGGCCGCACAAGGATCCAGCTCGTCACCGACCGCGGCGCCCTCCGGCGCCGGGACCTGGAGGATGACGTGGCGAGCGGTGGAGGAACGATGACCACGCACGCGACTTCCCTGAGCACCCCGCCCCACGTGGCGGCGCCCCCCTGGCACGAGGGCCTCCAGCGGAGGCACTGGACCATCCTCTCGGCCAGCTTCCTGGGCTGGGTCTTCGACGGCTACGAGTCGTACGCCCTCTTCGTCGCCATGCCGTTCATCCTCAAGTCGATGCTCACGCCGGCGCTCCTCGCCCGGCACACGCCGGCGGTCTGGGCCGGCACCGCCATCGCGGCCACGCTGCTGGGCTGGGGCGCGGGGGGGATCGCGGGCGGGGTGCTCGCCGACTACGTCGGCCGGAAGCGCATGATGCTCTGGTCGGTGTTCCTCTACGCGATCCTCACCGGGCTCACCGCGCTCTCGACGAGCTTCCGGGCGCTGGTGGCGCTCCGGTTCGTCACCGGGCTCGCCATGGGGAGCGAGTGGAGCACCGGCGTGGCCCTGCTCGCCGAGACGTGGCCCAACCGCGCCCGCCCGAAGGGAGCCGGGTTCCTGCAGTCGGGCTTCGGGGTGGGCACCTTCCTCGCCGCGGCCATCTGGCTCGTGCTGAGCGCCCTCCACCCCCTCGGCGCCAACACCTGGCGGCTCATGTTCGTGGTGGGGACGATCCCGGCCTTCTTCTGCCTCTACATCCGCCGCGCCATCGACGAGTCGGAGCGCTGGATCCAGGCGGTGAAGGCCCAGCGCTGGTCCGCCACCGGCGGCGCGCCCCAGGCGCGCGCCACTTCGCGCCGCCCGTTCACGCTGACCGAGGTCTTCCGCGAGCCGGAGAGCCGCCGGCGCGCGCTGCTCGCCTTCCTGCTCTCGGTGGCGACCACCACCGGGTGGTGGGCCATCTCGAGCTGGCTGCCGGCGCACGCGGCCCGCATCGCCAAGGCGGACGGCTGGGCCAACCCCGCCGACTGGGGGACGCGGGCGGCGCTGGTCTACACGGCCGGCGCGGTGGTGGCCTACCTGCTCTCCGGCTTCCTCGCCGACGCGATGGGGCGGCGCAAGTACCTGCTGTTCACGTTCCTGGGCTGCTTCGTGATGACCCCGGTGACCTACCTGTGGACGCGCTCGCTGCCGCCGCTGCTGGCGGTCTCGTTCGTGAACGGGTTCTTCACCCTGGGCTGCGCCTATTCGTGGATGGCCATCTACCCGGTGGAGCTCTTCACCTCCACCGTGCGCGCCACCGCCGCCTCGTTCATCTTCAACGCCGCCCGGCTCATCGCCTGGGTCTTCCCGCTCGTCGCCGGGCTGCTCATCAACGACTTCGGCGGCATCCCCAAGGCGGCGACGACGCTCGGCTGCATCTACCTGCTCGGGCTGGTGATCCCCTGGTTCGTGCCCGAGACCCGCGATCAACCGCTGCCCGAGTGAGCCGCGGCGCAAAAGCGAAGGGCCGGGATCGCGATCGCGAATCCCGGCCCTTCGAAGTGGGCGCCGCAGGTTTCGAACCTGCGACCCCAGCCGTGTGAAGGCTGTGCTCTACCGCTGAGCTAGGCGCCCTGGCGCAACGTCGAAACGGCGGCGGAGTATGCCTACGCCGGGGTTCGCTGTCAACGCGAAGTCTTCGAGAGCTTTTCGGAGAGCTCCCGGGCCTTTCGCTTGAGCCGGGCGGCCTGCTTCTGCAGGTCGTCGTAGTCCGGTCGGGCCGCGAACCCGAGCGCGTGGAGCACCGCCTCCTGCGCCGACTCGAGCCGCTGCACCCCGCGCTGCGCGGCGCCGACCGCCCGGGCGACCGCCTCCTGCCCGCGCGGATCGTCGAGCACCGCGCGGGCGGCGCGCTCCACGGTCCGGACCCCCAGCCCGAACAGGCCGGCCCTCGGTGGCTTCCTCATCGATCCCTCCCCGCCTCGTCGGCGAAGGTCGTGGCCACGGTGGCCAACGCTCGCTCCACCATGGCGCGGTAGCCGCTCCGGCGCACCAGGGCCTGCAGGTCGCCCTCGACGCGCAGCCGCCCGGAGAGCGCCGTCTTCACCGGGTCGAGCCGCCCGAGCAGCAGCTCCTTCCAGAGGCGGTAGGGGGCGCGGAGCACGTAGGCCGGCTCGAGCTCGAGCAGGTCGTCGGGATCCGGGAGCACCCGGGCCTCGGCGATCCGCCCGCCCTCCTGCCGACCGTAGACCGCGAAGGCGCCGCGGAACGAGGGCGGGTCGGGCTCCACGACCGCGCCCAGATCCGGCTCCAGCCCGGAGAGGGCGCGCGCCAGGTCCGGCTCGGCGTTCACGGCCGCGACCGCGGCCGCGAGCCACTCGGGGGAAGGGAAGATCACCGCTCGCTCCTGCGGAACCAGCCGAAGAGCCCCCGCCGCTCGCCGGGCCTCGCCGCCTCCTCGCGCTCCCGCAGCCGGTGATCCTGCTCCAGCGCGCGCCGCAGCGCGTCCGGGGTGTCGCGGGTGGCGAAGTTCACCTGGCGCATGCCCTGCCCCGGCTCCTCGAAGGAGACCCGGAGCAGGCACTCCTCGTCGAGCCGGAAGTCGATCCGCCGGCCGGTGGCGCCGGCCGGGAAGCGGAGCGAGCCCAGGAACTCGTCGTCCACGATGAGATCGCTGTCGCCCTGGAAGATGTCGATCTCGATGGACTGGCCCGGCTCGCGGGGCGGCGGCAACCGGAAGCTCTTCACCGAGGGGATGGGCTGGTTCTTGTCGAGGATCCGGCGGAAGTGGTTGCCGTGGGTGGCGATGCCGATCGGCATCGAGAGCACGTCCACCAGCGTGACCGAGTCGATCTCGTCGAGGGAGTCGCCGAGCAGCGCGGCCCCGAGCGCCACGCACTCGTCGGGGTGAACGCCCTTGCGGGGCGGCTTTCCGAAGTGCTCCCGGATCCGCTCCTGCACCAGCGGCATGCGGCTCTGTCCGCCGACGAGGATCACCTCGTCGATGTCGCCGGGGCCGAGGTTCTTCTCCCCGAGCACCCGGTCGCAGATCTCGAAGGTGCGCTCCACCAGGTCGGCGGTGAGCGCGTCGAGCTGGGCGCGGGAGAGCGCCACCCGGACGTCCAGCGGCTTGCCGCGCTTCTCCTCCACGTACGGCAGCTCGATGAGGACGTTGGGGATGAGGGTGAGGTCGATCTTGGCCGCCTCGGCCCCGTTCTTGATGCGCTGCATGGCGATGGGGGAGCCGGCGAGGTCGACCTTGTTGGCCCGCCAGAAGTCCTCGAGGACCCAGTCGATGATCCGGTTGTCGAAGTCCACCCCTCCGAGGAAGGTGTCGCCGCCGGTGGCCAGCACCTCGAAGACGTTCCCGGAGAGCTGCAGCACCGAGACGTCGAAGGTGCCGCCGCCCAGGTCGTAGACCAGGATCTTCTGGTCGAGCCCGCGGTTGAAGCCGTAGGCCAGCGCCGCGGCGGTGGGCTCGTTGACGATCCGCTTCACCTCGAACCCCGCCAGGCGGCCCGCCTCCTTCACCGCGTTCCGCTGGTTGTCGTTGTAGTAGGCGGGCACCGAGATCACCGCCTGGCCGAGCGGGCGCGCCAGGAAGGCCTCGGCCACCTTCTTCACCTGGCCGAGCACCATCCCGCTCACCTGCGGCAGCGAGTAGATCTGGCCGCCCAGGGTCACGGCGGCCTCGCCCTGCGGCCCCTCCACGATCTCGTACGAGTAGTAGCTGCGCAGCTCCTGGACGACCTTGGAGTTGAACTTGCGGCCGATGAGCCGCTTCGCCCCGTAGATGGTCTTCCGGGGGTTGACGAGCAGCTGGTCCTTGGCCGCGCCACCCACCAGGAACCCGCCGCGCTCGGAGAGCGCCACCACGCTCGGGAGGATCAGGCTCCCCTTGTCGGTGGGCACCACCCGCGGGATCCGGTTCCGCACATGGGCGACGCAGGTGTTGGTGGTCCCGAGGTCGATCCCGACGATGGGCTTCTCGCGCGCGGGGGCCGGGCTCATGACGGGATCTTTTTTACCACAGCCGGCCCGAAGAGCGCCGGGACCGTCATGGCGGCCGCCAGCGCCGGCGCGGGAGGGCCGGCGGGCAGGGCCGGGGCGCCTCCCCCCGGGAGCGCCAGCCCGGAGCCCTCGTCGAGCTGCCAGCGCTCGTACACGTTCGGTTCACCCGGCAGCTCCTCCAGGAAGCGGGAGGCCTTCATCACGATCCGCTGCCGATCCTTCGGGGCGGCCATCACCGGGAAGGCCAGGTAGAGCTCGTCCTTGGCCCGCGTGCAGGCAACGTAGAAGAGCCGGCGCTCCTCCTCCTCGCCGTCCCGATCGCGGAGCGCCTGGGCGCTCGGGAAGCGGCCGTCGGAGAGCCAGACCACGAAGACGGCGCGCCACTCGAGCCCCTTCGCCTGGTGGATGGAGGAGAGCACCATCTTCTCGTCGGGCTCGCTCCCCTCGGAGACGGTCTCGGCCGTCAGCTCGGTGAGCAGCGCGATCTCCGCCAGGAACTGCTCGGTGTCCTCGTAGCCCCGGGCGTACTCGGCCAGCTGCCGCAGGTCCTCGATCCGGCCGTCGGCGTCGAGGTGCTCGGTCCGCAGCCACTCCTCGTAGCCGCCCTCGAGCACCTTCTCGATCCCCTCCCCCGGCAGGTCGCGGATGGGCGGGCGCGCCAGCGCGCGGACCAGCTCGACGAAGCGCCGGTACCCGGGGCGGCCCTTCGGCGGCACCTGCCCGGCGACGTCCGGCGCGAGCAGGTCGTCCACGCCGCCCGCGCCCCCGCGCCGCCGCGCCGCGAGCGCGTTCCAGACCGCCTCGGCGGTGGCGCCGCCGATCCCCCGCTG
>JAJXVM010000209.1 GCA_021782135.1 Myxococcales bacterium
CCGTTCATCCGGCGTCCGGTCGCGACGGCCCTGCTGACGGTGGGGCTGCTCCTCGCCGGGCTCGTCGGCTACCGCCAGCTGCCGGTGTCGGCGCTGCCGCAGGTCGACTACCCGACCATCGTGGTCTCGACCTACCTCCCCGGCGCGAGCGCCGAGACCATGGCCTCGGCGGTCACCACCCCGCTCGAGCGCCAGTTCGGGCAGATGCCCGCCCTGGCGCAGATGACCTCCATCTCGAGCTTCGCGAACTCCACCATCACCCTCCAGTTCACGCTCGACCGGAACATCGACGCCGCCGAGCAGGACGTCCAGGCGGCGATCAACGCCGCCTCCACCCTGCTGCCGCGCAACCTGCCCAACCCGCCCACCTACTCGAAGAGCAACCCGGCCGACACCCCGGTGCTGACGCTCAGCGTCAGCTCGGACGCGCTCCCGCTCGACCAGGTGGACGACTACGCCGACTCGATCCTGGCCCAGAAGATCTCCCAGGTCTCGGGGGTGGGGCTGGTCACCATCAACGGGGGCCAGAAGCCCGCGGTCCGCGTGCAGGTGGACCCGGCGGCGCTCGCCGGGGCGGGGCTGACGCTGGAGGACGTCCGGGCCGCGCTCGTCGCCGCCAACGTGAACCAGGCCAAGGGCAACCTCGACGGCCCGCGCCAGGACTTCGCGCTCGCCACCAACGACCAGCTCTACAAGGCGGAGGCCTACCGCCCGCTCATCCTCGCCTACCGCAACGGCGCGCCCATCCGCGTCGCCGACATCGCCGACGCGCTCGACGGGGTCGAGAACGACCAGCTGGCCGGCTGGCACGACGGCAAGCGGGCCGTCATCCTCAACGTGCAGCGCCAGCCCGGCGCCAACGTCATCGAGGTGGCGGAGCGGGTGAAGGCGCTGCTGCCGCGGCTCTCGGCCGCCCTCCCCTCGGGCCTCGACGTGAAGGTGATCGCCGACCGGACCGAGACGGTGCGCGCCTCGGTCGAGGACGTGCAGTTCACGCTGCTCCTCAGCGTGCTCCTGGTGGTGGCGGTGATCTACGTGTTCCTGCGCAGCTGGCGCGCCACCATCATCCCGGGCGTGGCGGTGCCGCTCTCGCTCATCGGCACCTTCGGGGTGATGTACCTGTGCGGCTACAGCCTCAACAACCTCTCGCTCATGGCGCTCACCATTTCGACCGGCTTCGTGGTCGACGACGCCATCGTGATGATCGAGAACATCGCCCGGTTCGTGGAGGAGGGCGAGCCGCCGTTCCAGGCGGCCCTGAAGGGCGCCAGCCAGATCGGCTTCACCATCGTCTCCCTCACCATCTCGCTGGTGGCGGTGCTCATCCCGCTGCTCTTCATGGGCGGCATCATCGGCCGGCTCTTCCGCGAGTTCGCGGTGACGCTCAGCATCGCCATCGGCGTCTCGGCGGTGCTCTCGCTCACGCTCACCGCCATGATGTGCGCCTTTTTGCTCCGGCCGCACGAGGAGCAGGGGCGGCTGGCGCGCGCCTTCGAGGAGGGGTTCCAGCGCACCCTCGCCTTCTACGACCGCACCCTGCGCTGGGTGCTCGACCACCAGCGGCTGACGCTCGCGGCCACCGTCGCCACCCTGGCGCTCACCGCCGTGCTCGCGCTGGTGGTGCCGAAGGGCTTCTTCCCGCAGCAGGACACCGGGCTCCTCATCGGCGTCTCCCAGGCGCCGGCGGGCATCTCCTTCCCCGCCATGATGGACCGGCAGCGCGCCCTCGCCGACGTGGTGCGCCAGGACCCCGACGTCGCCGCGGTGGCCTCCTTCATCGGCGCCGACGGCACCAACCCCACCATCAACACCGGCCGGCTCTCGATCACCCTCAAGCCCCGCGACCAGCGCCGCGCGAGCGCCGAGGAGATCATCGCCCGGCTGCGGCCGAAGGCGGCCGAGGTGCCGGGGGTCGAGCTCTTCCTCCAGCCGGTGCAGGACCTGCAGATCGAGACCCGGGTCTCGCGCACCCAGTACCAGTACACGCTCGAGGACCCGGACTTCGCGGAGCTCGAGGCGTACGCGCCGCGGGTGCTCGAGAAGCTCCGCACCCTGCCGCAGCTGCGCGACGTCGCGAGCGATCAGGCCTCCGGCGGGCGGCAGCTCAAGCTCACCATCGACCGGGACAGCGCCTCGCGGCTCGGGGTGACGGCGCAGGCGGTGGACGACGCCCTCTACGACGCCTTCGGCCAGCGCCAGATCTCCACCATCTTCACGCAGCTCAACCAGTACCGGGTGATCCTCGAGGTCAAGCCCGGCTTCCAGCAGGACCCGGCGGCGCTCGACCAGCTCTACGTGCGCTCGGTCAACGGCGACGCCGTGCAGCTCTCGACCTTCGTCCACTACGAGTCCGGGGAGGCGCCCCTCGCCATCAGCCACCAGGGCCAGTTCCCGGCGGTGACCATCTCCTTCAACCTCGCCCCGGGGGCGGCGCTGGGCGACGCGGTGGACGCGGTGCACGCCGCCGAGGCGGAGCTGGGCTACCCGCCGGCGCTGCGGGCGGAGTTCGTCGGCTCGGCGCAGGCCTTCAAGGAGTCGCTCGCCAGCGAGCCGATCCTCATCCTGGCGGCGGTCCTGGCGGTCTACATCGTGCTCGGGGTGCTCTACGAGAGCTACATCCACCCGGTGACGATCCTCTCCACCCTGCCCTCGGCCGGCGTCGGCGCCCTGCTCGCGCTGCTGCTCTGCCGCACCGAGTTCAGCATCATCGCCCTCATCGGGATCATCCTGCTCATCGGCATCGTGAAGAAGAACGCCATCATGATGATCGACTTCGCCCTCGAGGCGGAGCGCGAGCAGGGGCTCTCGCCGCGCGAGTCGATCTACCAGGCCTGCCTGCTCCGCTTCCGGCCCATCATGATGACCACCATGGCCGCGCTGCTCGGCGGCCTGCCGCTGGCGCTCGGGACCGGCACCGGCTCGGAGCTGCGGCGGCCGCTCGGCATCACCATCGTCGGCGGCCTGCTCATCTCCCAGCTCCTCACGCTCTACACCACGCCGGTCATCTACCTCTACATGGAGCGGCTGGGGCGCGCCCTGCGCCGCGGCCACGCCCCGGCGGCCCAGCCCACCCCCGCGGCCGGCGACGCCCCATGAACATCTCCGGGCCGTTCATCCGCAGGCCCATCGGGACCTCGCTGCTGGCGGCGGCGCTGCTCCTCGTCGGCGCGGCCGCCTACACCCAGCTCGCGGTGGCGCCGCTGCCGCGGGTGGACTTCCCCACCATCAACGTCTCCGCCGGCCTGCCGGGGGCGAGCCCGGAGACCATGGCCTCGGCCGTGGCGACCCCGCTCGAGCGGCGCTTCGGCCGCATCGCCGGCCTGACCGAGATCACCAGCATCTCCTCCCTCGGCCAGACCAGCCTCACGCTGCAGTTCGACCTCGACCGCGACGTGGACGCGGCCGCCCGCGACGTGCAGGCGGCCATCAACGCCGCCGCCGGCGACCTGCCCACCAACCTCCCCTTCCGGCCGAGCTACCGCAAGGTGAACCCGGCCGACGCCCCCATCCTCATCCTCTCGGCCACCTCGGACACGCTGCCGCTGAGCCAGGTGTTCGACGCGGCGAACACCGTCCTGGCGCAGAAGATCTCGCAGGTGCCGGGGGTCGGGCAGGTCTACGTGGGCGGCGGCCAGCAGCCCGCGGTCCGGGTCCAGGTCGATCCCGCCGCCCTCGCCGGCGCCGGCCTCGGCATGGAGGACGTGCGGCAGGCGCTCGCGACCGGCACCATCGACCAGCCCAAGGGCTCGCTCTCGGGCCCCGCCCGCGATCAGCCCATCGCCGCCAACGACCAGCTCGGCGACGCCGACAGCTACCGGCCCCTGGTCGTCAGCTGGGCCAACGGCGCCCCGCTCCGGCTCGGGGACGTGGCCAACGTCCTCGACGGCGTCGAGAACGACCGGGTGGCCGGCTGGATCGACGGGCGGCGCGCGGTGGTGCTGGTCATCCGCCGCCAGCCCGGCGCCAACATCGTCGACGTGATCGAGAGCGTGAAGCGGCTGCTGCCGCGGCTCAGCCGGTCGATCTCGCCGGCCATCCACGTGGGCGTGGCGATGGACCGCAGCCAGACCATCCGCGCCTCGCTCGCCGACGTGCAGGTCTCGCTGGTCCTCTCGGTGCTGCTGGTGGTGCTGGTGGTCTTCGCGTTCCTGCGCAGCGGCTGGGCCACCCTCATCCCCAGCGTGGCGGTGCCCCTCTCGCTGGTGGGCACCTTCGCGGGCATGTACCTGCTCGACTACAGCCTCGACAACCTCTCCCTCATGGCGCTCACCATCTCCACCGGCTTCGTGGTGGACGACGCCATCGTGGTCACCGAGAACGTGGCGCGCTTCGTGGAGGAGGGCCACCCGCCCATGCACGCGGCGCTCGAGGGGGCCCGCCAGATCGGGTTCACCATCGTCTCCATCACCCTCTCGCTCCTGGCGGTGTTCATCCCCATCCTGCTCATGGGCGGGATCGTCGGCCGGCTCTTCCGCGAGTTCGCGATGACCCTCAGCCTGGCCATCGCGGTCTCGGCGGTGGTCTCCCTCACCCTCACCCCCATGATGGCGTCCCGGCTGCTTCGGCCGGAGGCGGGGCGGCGCCACGGCCGCGCCTGGCGGGCGTCGGAGCGGTTCTTCGCCTGGATGGTGCGCGGCTACGACCGGGGCCTGACCTGGGTGCTCGATCACGAGCGGGTCATGCTGCTCGCGACCGTGGGGGCGGTGGCGCTCACGGTGTTCCTCTACGTGGTGGTGCCGAAGGGGCTCTTCCCGCAGCAGGACACCGGGCAGCTCATGGGCATGAGCGAGGCGCCCCAGGACATCTCCTTCCCGGCCATGAAGGAGCGGCAGGAGGCGCTCAACCGGGTGGTCCAGGCCGAGCCGGCCGTGGACCACGCCGTCTCCTTCATCGGCGGCGGCAACAGCGTCAACACCGGCACCCTGTTCATCGCGCTCAAGCCGCTGCAGGACCGCAAGCGCACCGCGGACCAGGTGATCAACGACCTGCGCCCCAAGCTGGCGCGCGTCCCCGGCATCGCGCTCTTCCTGCAGTCGGTCCAGGACGTGCGGGTGGGCGGCCGGCTCTCGCGCACGCAGTACCAGTACACGCTCCAGGACGCGAACCTGGAGGAGCTGAACCAGTGGGCGCCCCGGGTGCTGGAGCGGCTCAAGGCGCTGCCGCAGCTCCGGGACGTGGCCAGCGACCAGCAGAGCCAGGCGCGCCAGATCGCCATCGACATCGATCGCGACACCGCCTCCCGGCTCGGCATCTACCCGCAGCAGGTGGACGAGGCGCTCTACGACAGCTTCGGCCAGCGGCAGGTGGCGACCCGCTTCACCCAGCGCAACCAGTACCGCGTGGTGCTGGAGGTGAAGCAGCGCTACCAGCAGTCGCCCCAGGACCTGGAGCGCGTCTGGGTCAAGTCGGGCACCGGCGCGCCGGTGCTCCTCTCCTCCATCGCCCGCTGGCACGAGGAGCCGGCCTCGCTCTCGGTCAACCACCAGGGCCAGTTCCCGGCCGTGACCCTCTCCTTCAACCTGGCGCCGAACGTGTCGCTCTCGCAGGCGCTGGAGGCGGTGCGCAAGGCCGAGGCGCAGATCGGGCTGCCGGCCAGCGTGAACGCCTCGTTCCAGGGCACCGCGCAGGCGTTCGTCCAGTCGCTCGCCAGCGAGCCCTGGCTCGTCCTCGCCGCGCTGGTCGCCATCTACATCGTGCTCGGGGTGCTCTACGAGAGCCTGATCCACCCCCTGACCATCCTCTCCACCCTGCCGTCGGCCGGCGTCGGCGCGCTGCTGGCGCTCATGGCGGTCGGGAGCGAGTTCAGCATCATCGGCCTCATCGGCATCATCCTGCTCATGGGCATCGTCAAGAAGAACGCCATCATGATGATCGACTTCGCCATCGAGGCCGAGCGCGACGAGGGGCTCACCACCCGGGAGGCCATCCACAAGGCCTGCCTGCTCCGGTTCCGCCCCATCATGATGACCACCCTGGCCGCGCTCCTCGGCGGCCTGCCGCTGGCGCTCGGGACCGGGGTCGGGGCCGAGCTGCGGCGGCCGCTCGGCATCACCATCGTGGGCGGCCTGCTCTTCTCGCAGATGCTCACCCTCTTCACCACGCCGGTGATCTACGTGGCGCTCGACCGGTTCACGCGCCGGCGCCGCCGCGTGGACGAGCTGGCGGCGCGCGCGCCGGCCGGGGCCTGAGCCCGCGGCCGGCGCGCGCCCCGGGT
>JAJXVM010000006.1 GCA_021782135.1 Myxococcales bacterium
GCCATTCGAAGGGCATGGTCCAGGTCCCTGGCCGGGGCGCGCCGGCGCGGCCGCGGGCGCGCCGCGTCGGGCCAGGTGCGCCGCCGCCCGCGCCATGGTGGGGAGGTCGTGCAGCATGTTGGTGTAGGCGGCGTTCGCGAGGGGGCAGTGGCACTCGCGGGCGGCGATGCTGCGCCGCACCTCGCGGAGCTTCTCTCCGAACCAGATCCGCTTGAAGTCGTACCCGTGCTCACGAAGGTTCCCCAGGTCGTCGGCCCGGACGCAGCAGGGCCAGACGGTGCCGTCCGCGTAGATGTGCGCGCTCGCCCAGCCGGCGTAGCAGTCGATCACCTGATCCTCCTCGTCGAGGATCCGCTTCACCAGCCGGTAGTACTCGATGCGCAGCGCCTCGGTGAGGCGAGCCATCCCGCGGAACCGCCGGCGCTCCACGTAGGCGAGGAGATCGTCGATGGCCCGCGCGTACTGCTCGCCGCTCGGCGTGATGGGGAGCCCGACGGTGTCGAGCTCGACCCGGGGCTCCGCGATCTCGGTGATGAACTGGTCGGCGCCGGAGCGATCGGCGTAGGCGATGAGCTCGCGGAGGTGGCCGATGCTGAACGTGGAGATCACCGAGTGGATGCCCACGGTGAGGTTCGGCAGCTTTCGGCGCAGCGCCAGGAGCTGCCCCAGGCGCTCCTCGAACCTGGCGAAGTTGCCGGGGACGCCGCGGATGCGGTCGTGCTGCTCTCCGATGCCGTCGAGCGAGAGGTTCACGATCAGCTGGCTCTCGGGGCAGGCGAGGGCGATCCGCTCCACGCGGTCGGGAATGGAGGGCAGCAGGGCGTTGCTCGGGATGTTGATGACCCCGGGGCGACAGCGCTCGTACGCGAGGCGCGCCAGCTCGACCACGTGCGGGTACATGAGCGGCTCGCCGCCGCTGATGGTGAACCAGTACGGCGCGCGCCCCAGCGAGCGGAGCACCTTGTCCCACTCCTCGATCGTCAGCTCGTCCTCGCGCTTCATCCAGATGTTGCAGGTGAGGCAGCGCGAGTTGCACCTCGGCGACGGCGAGAGGGTGACGTTGAGCGGCAGGAGGTGCGGCCAGCCGGTGCGGCGCTGGAGCTGGAAGAGCGGGATGCGCGCGAGCACGCCGGAGAGGTGGTTCATGCGAGATCCCGCGGAGGAGGCAGCCCCTCCGACGACGGCGGCAGCGGCAGGGCGAGGGGCAGCGGCGACGGGGCGGCGGAGAGCGCCGGCTCGTCCCGCGCGGGCGCCGGGGCGGGCGGGGGGAGCGCGGTCAGCGACTTGGTCGTGGAGGCGATCTCCCACACGCTGTGATCGCGGCGGCGGCGGTAATCCCGCCTGCCCAGGAAGCGCCCCCAGGCCTCCAGCGCCGCCACCGCCCAGGTCCAGAGGAACTGCTTCGGACGCCAGTCGAGGCGGCGGAGCACCAGCCCCAGGATCTTGAGCGCGCTCAGCGTGCTGGCGCGGTAGCCGACCCCGTCCCGGAGCGCCAGGTGCCCGGCATAGATCCGGCGGCGCTGGCTCACGAAGTCCCGCACCGTGTCCGGGCCCTTGTTGTAGGTGACGGCGTCCGGGACGTACTGCACCAGGTATCCCTGCCCGCGGATCACCGACTCGACGCTGGCCTCGTCCACCGCCGACCGGCGGGGGATGCGCTCGAAGACCTTGCGGAAGGCGATCATCTCTCCCGCCTTGAACTCGCGGAGGTTGATCTCGTGGTGGAGGTTCCAGAGCAGGTGCGCCGCGAACCCCATGAAGCGGCCGGGGTCGTTCACCGGCACGGGCCGGCAGGTGGTCATCGCCACCTCTTCGTTCCCGAAGGGGGCCACGATCCGCTCGACGGTCTCCGGCGCCGGGACGATGTCGGCGCTGCACAGCACCAGCACCGGCTCTCGGCACCTCGCCAGGAAGCAGTTGACGGCGGACGACTTCCCCTCGCGGCGTGCCTGGGTGACGAGCCGGATCCGGGAGTCCAGGAGCGCCCAGCGCTCCACCAGCGGCACCGTGCCGTCCGTGCAGCCGCTCGCCACGACCACGATCTCGCTGATCTTCGCGACGGAGGTGCGCTGGTTCAGCACCGCCTCGAGGAGCTTCCCGATGTTCGCCTCCTCGTTGTGGGCCATGATGCCCACCGAGCACGGGATGCTGGCGCGAGGCTGGACCGGGTCCACGATTCCTCCCGACGGGAGTGGAGCAGGTACGTGAACAGGGGGGAAGGTAGGGCTCGGGCAGGCGGACGCCACAGGGCCTACTTGGGCCGGCGACGATGGGCTCGGCCCCTCTTTCGCCGTGGGCGGCCAGCGGCAGGCGAACGAGAGGAAAAGGGTCGTGCGCGCGCCCGCCCTCCTGTTGGCCCTTCTCTCCGCCGTGCTCCCCTCGACACGGGCGACCGGCGAGGAAGGGTCCGCGGAGACGATCTTCCTGAACGGCCGGTTCTACACCGCCGACGACCAGCGCCCCTGGGCCGAGGCGGTCGCCGTTCGAGGGGGACGCTTCGTGCGCGTCGGTGGGACGGCCGAGGTGCGGGCGCTGGCCAGACCGGGTACACGCCTGGTGGACCTGCGCGGGCGGCTGGTGCTCCCGGGGCTGGTGGATGCGCACACCCATCCGAGCCTCGAGGCCCGCTACCCCTACCAACCCTGGCCGGGGTTCCCGTTCGCGCAGCTCCGGCGCAAGCTCTCCCGGTTCCCCGCGCCCGAGTGGGTGCGGGTGCGGGCGCTCGCCGACTCGACGCGGATCCTGAGCGCGTACGGGTTCACCGCGTTCGGCGACGGGCGCACCCGGCTCGATCAGCTCGGGGCCTGGGAGGCGCTCATCCGGCAGGGGGGGCTGCACCAGCACGCGGTGCTGTTCGTGCCCGTCCGCGTCGACTCCGGGCTGCCGGCGCCGACGCGGCCGGCGCAGCTCCGGGAGGAGCTCGCCCGCCACCGCCTGCCCGGCGTCGGCTTCGGGGCCAAGCTCTTCGTGGACGGCTACCTCCAGGGCGAGACCGCCTCGCTGGAGGAGCCGTACGAGCCGCCGGGCGGCGGTCGCGGCCGCCTGGCCACACCCGTCGCCGAGCTCGAGCGCGAGGTGGAAGAGCTCGATCACGCGGGGATTCCGATGCAGCTGCACGCCATCGGGGATCACGCCGTCCGCACCGCGCTCGACGCCCTCGCCCGCGCGGTGGCGGCGAGGGGAGGGCGCCCGGGGCCGCAGCACGCCATCATCCACGCGCGGCTGGTGCGCGAGGAGGACCTCCCGCGCTTCGGCCGCCTCGGCGTCGCGGCGGTGCTCGACGCCTTCCTGGCCCAGCCGTCGCCGGAGGACGGCATCACCCCGGAGATCGGGCCGGAGCGGCGCGACGAGCGGTACCTCGCGTTCCGGAAGCTCGTCGACGCCGGCGCGCTGGTGGGCGTCTGCAGCGACTGGCCGTCGGCGAGCATGAACCCCTTCCACGCGATGTACGCCGCCGTGACGCGCCGCTCGCCCGGGCACCCGGAGCGCGGCACGCTCGGTCCGGCCAACGCCGTCCCGCTCGAGCGCATGATCCGCGCCTACACCATCGACAACGCGCGCGTCCTCGGCATCGCCGGCGAGGCGGGGTCGATCACCGCCGGCAAGTGGGCGGACCTGGTGGTGCTGGACCGGGACATCCTCCGCCGGCCGATCGAGGAGCTCCCGGACACCCGCGTCGTCGCGACCGTCTTCGAGGGGCGCACGGTCTACGACGGGAGCGCGCTGCCCTGGTACCTCGCGCGCTCGGAGGCGAGGCTGCTCGAGATCGGCAACGGCCGCTGAGGCCGGGGAGAAGCGCTCCGTGAGGCGAGGCCTGACGCGCGAAGGGGACGTCGGACCCACCTCCCCCGGTGCGGCGGCGGGCGCGCTCTCCCGGCGCGAGGCGCTCGCGGTGGCCGGCGCGTCCGCCCTGGCCCTCCTGCTCCGGCTCCCCTGGCTCGGCCACTCCAGCCTCTGGCTCGACGAGATGTGGAGCATCGGCACGGCGCGCCTGCCGTGGCGCGCCCTGATCCGGGTGATGCTGCACCAGGACTCGAACGCGAGCCTGTACTACGCCTTGCTGCACGGCTGGCTTCGGCTCGGAGCGGAGGAGGGGACCGCGCGGCTCCTCTCCGTGCTCGCCGGGGTGGCCACGGTGCCCGCCCTCTACGCCCTGGGGAAGCGGCTGGCCGGCCCGCGCGCGGGGCTCGCCGCCGCGCTGCTGCTGGCGGTGAACGGCTACCACCTGCAGTTCTCGCAGGAGGCCCGCGCCTACACCCTGCTCGTGCTCCTCGCCACGCTGTCCACGCTCTTCCTGGTGCGGGCGGTCGAGGAACCGCGAGGGCCCTGGTGGCCCTACGTCCTCGCGACCTCCCTCGGGATCTACACCCACGCCTTCGCCGGGCTGCTCCTGCCCGCCCACGCCCTGGCGCTGGGCGCCCGTCGGCGAGCGCCCTGGCGGGCGTTCCTCGCCAGCGCGGCGGCCGTCGTCGCGCTCGCGCTCCCCGCGGCCTGGCTGCTCGTCGCCCGGATGCGCGAGCCGAACGCGCCGCTCGGGTGGGTCCCGCGGCCGTCGCCGCGGTCGGTGGGGGCGCTGTTCTGGTTCCTCTCCGGCAACCCCGGCGTGGCGGACGCGCCCTCCCGCGGGGAGCTGCTCCTCGGCGTGCCGGTGCTCGCGGCCTGCGCCGCCCTCTGCCTGGCCGCGCTCGCGGGGGCGGCGAGGCGCGGGGGGCTCGGGCGAGGAACCCCGTCCGGCTGGCACCTGCCGCTGCTCCTCTCCCTCCTGATCGTCCCGGCGGGGATCGTGCTCGCGGTCTCGCTGCGCATGCCCATCTTCGTCTCGAAGTACCTGCTCGCCGCCATCACGCCGCTCGCGCTGCTCACGGCCGTGGGGATCGAGTCCCTTCCGCGGCGCACGCGGGGGGCGGCCCTCGGGCTCGCGCTCGCCGCGGCGGCCCTTCCGCTCCCCGGCTACTACCGGTTCCGCGCCCACAACGAGGAGTGGCGCGCGGCCACCCGCGCGCTGCTCGACGGAGCCCGGCCGGGCGACGGCGCCATCTTCCTGGTCGCGCCGGGGCGGCTCCTGTTCGAGCACTACCGCCGGGCTTCGGGGCGCGCGCCGGCGGAGCTCCAGGTCCTGTATCCGCCGGAGCGCGACGAGCGCACGGACCCCGCCGCGCTCGCCTACCTCCCCGAGCTGCCGAAGGACCTGGCCGAGGAGATCGCGCGGCACGACCGGCTCTGGCTCGTGCTCTTCCACGACGAGTTCGAGCACAGCGCGCGGGCCAGCCAGGCGGTGCGGGCGGCGCTCGCGCCCCGCTACTCCTCGATCGAGGAGCGCCGGTTCGACGGCTTCCACGAGCGGGTCCGGCTGCTGCTCTACGCGCGGGCCGGGCGCCAGGCGCGAGCCGCCGGCTCAGCGCCGGAGCGCGAGCAGGGCGGCGGTCCCGTTGCGGGCGATCTCCCGGGCCGGTAGCGGGATCCGCAGCGGGTCGAACGGGATCATCAGCAGGCAGTAGTCGTAGGCCTGCGCCACGCGGAGCAGGCCCGCGGGTGTCTCGCCGCCCTGGTACCAGAACTCCGACGGCGCCGGCGGCCCCGGGTGCAGCGCGCGGAAGTAGGGCGTGACGCCGCCCTGGAAGAGATAGGGGGTGATCGCGCCCGACTCGAGGGTCGCGAGGGTGCCGGCGTGCAGGAACGGGTTCGAGCGGCCGTCGGGCGGACGGGTCGCTACCGTCAGCACGCGGGCGCCGCTCGGGATCCGGGAGGCGAGGTCGCGGTAGGCGCGCATCTCGGCGTTGGCGGGGCGCAGGTGCGCCGCCAGCACCGCCAGGTTCGCGGCCGCCACCCCGGCGGCGAGCGCCGGCGCGAGCCGGGACGGGCGGGGGGCGCGCTCGGAGAGGGCCAGCGCGCCGAAGAGCGCGAAGAGGGCGCCGAAGGGGAGGGCGCGGACGTCGATGTAGGCCACCGAGCCCCGGCTGTGGGGCAGGGCGGCGTAGAGCCCGAGGAAGGCGAGGCAGAGCGCCGCCGAGGTCGCGACTCGCCGGTCCCCGCGCGTCCGTCCCCAGCCGCCCGCCGCCAGGAGGGCACAGGCAAGGACGAAGCCGGCGATGAGCGGCAGCTCCGGGCGGAGGTCGTAGCGCAGAAAGGGGCTGGCGGCGGCGAGGACCTTGCGGGCGGGCGAGAGCAGCAGGAGGTGCTCGCCCCCGGGGTTCACGCCGGACACGTGCAGCTGCCAGAGGCCGATCGCGCCCACCGGGAGCGCGAAGCTCGCCGCGCGCGGGAGGCTCGCCTCGCGCCGGCGCACCGCCACGGCCCCGGTGAGCGCCAGCGCCACCGCCCCGAAGAGCAGGGTCGAGAGGTGGACGAGGTAGCCGGTCGCGAGCAGGGCCGAGCAGGCCGTGAGCGCGGGCCAGGGGGAGCGCTCGCCGCTTTGCAGCACCCGCTCCCACGCCGCGAGGGCGAGCAGGGTGAGCGCCACCGCGAGCCGGTAATGGCCGAAGCCGTTCACGAAGAACCAGTCGGTCGCGAGGTACAGCGAGAGCACTCCGCCCAGGATCACGCTCCGCCTCGTGAAGCCGGCCGAGCGGAGGTACACGACCACGGCGGCGGGCAGCGAGGCGGCCACGAGGCACGCCCAGACCCGGCCCGCCGCCCACGGCCCGAACCAGTGGACGAGCGCCGCCAGCCCCAGATCGCCGAGGACGTAGGGGACCGCGCGGAGGTCCAGCCGATACGCCTGGCCGAAGCGGTGTCCGCCTTCGAACAGCAGATCCGAGATGATCGCGGCGCGCGTCAGGTGGTTGGGCAGATCGCCCAGCGGGAGCGCGTCGAGCGACCAGAAGAGCGCCAGGTAGGCGATCGCCAGGAGCGCGGCCAGCGCGGGCGGCGCCAGGGTGGCGGCTCTTCGGGTGTTCGCGCCCATGCTCCTCGCCAATCCGGGTGAAGGCTCGCCCGGGAATCTATCGGCGCAAGCCACCCGGAGCGCGGGCAGCCGACGGGGGCGGAGCCCACCTGGGACGAACGGCTCCGGAAGGAAGCGCTACGCTCCTCCAGGCGGCGGGCTGGCGTGCCGGCCGGCGGGGTCATCTTGCCAGACCGGTCCCAGGCACGTGCCCGATTCGCCCTCCTCGCCGTCGCGGTCGCGGGGGAGTTGCTGCTGCGTGGACCCGTTCGAGGGCTCGGCGACAGCCAGGATCTCGCGGTCCACCTCGGCGGGGCGCGCGCCTGGCTGCAGGGCGGCGACCCGTACGATTCCCTCCAGCTCGCGGCCGCGTTCCGGGCCGGCGGCGGACCCGAGGCGCTGACCCCGACCGGCGCCTGGATGCCCTCGGTCTACCCGTCGACCACCTACGCGCTCGAGGCGCCGCTGGCGCTGCTCGGCTGGCGCGCGGCGGTGGTGGCCCTGCAGGCCGGGTCCCTGCTGCTCGTCGTGGTCGCCTTGATCCGCCTCGCGCGGGCGGCGCGACTCCCGCCGGAGCGCGCCGGTCCCTTCGTGCTCGCGGGGCTCGCGCTGGCGCCGTTGCACACCGGGTTCGCCATGGGGCAGATCGCCGTGCCGGCGGCGGCGCTGCTGGTCCTCGGCTGGAGCGAGCGGCGGGCGCGCCCCGCCTTGTCCGGGGTGCTCATGGCGCTCGGGGTCGCCCTGAAGCCCTCGCTGGCGCTGCCGGTGATGGTCGCCGCCCTCGCCCGCCCGTGTCGCCGCTGGGCGTGGCCGGCCGCGGCGGTCCTGGTCGGGCTCGTCGCGGTCGGCGAGCTGCGCCTCGCGCTGGCCGGGCACCTCGGGCTGTCGAGCTGGCTCCGGAACGTGGCCATCGCCGCGGGGCCGGGCGGGATGAACTCGGCCGCTCCCGCGAACCCGGCCCGCCTGACCATCCTCGGATGGGAGGTGCTGCTCCAGCAGCTCCCGGCCGGCGCGCGGCCATATGCCGGCGCCGTCTGCCTGGCCCTCGCGGCGCCCCTGCTCTGGGCGGCCTTCCGCCGGCTGCGGGCGGCCGGCGACGCGGAGGCGCAGCTGTATCCGCTCTCGCTGCTCTGCCTGGTCGCGCTGCTCGCCACGTACCACCGGACCTACGACGCGGTGCTGCTCTGGTTCCCGCTCGCCGCCCTCGCGCGCGACTGGACCGTCCTGGGCCGTCCGGTACGGCTCCTGGTCGCGCTCGTGTACGCCGGGTTCCTGGTGCCCGGGCCGGTGGCGCTGGACCTGCTCGCGCGCGCCGGACGCGTGCCCGCGGCGGTCGCGACCTCGGCCGCCTGGCGGCTGCTGGTCCTGCCGTACCAGACCTGGCTGCTGACCGCCGCGGCCGCAGGGCTCGCCTGGGCGCTGGCGCGTCCCGGGGTGGCGAGCGCGGCCGGGGTCGCGGGAGATCTGGCCGGACGCTGAGGGCGGAACCCGGAGCCCGCGTCCGCGCGCTGGCCTTTTCCGGGGCCAGGCGATAGTAAAAACGGTCCCATGTCAGACCTCGTGAAGGTGACCCTGCCCGACGGCTCCTCCAAGGAAGCGCCGCGCGGCGTCCGCATCATCGACTTCGTGCGCGAGCAGATCGGCCCCGGCCTCGCCAAGGCGGCCTATGCCGCCCGCCTCGACGGGCAGCCGGTGGATCTCGCCCGCGCCATCGACGCGGACGCGAAGCTGGAGGTGATCACCACCCGGAACCCCGAGGCGCTCGAGATCGCGCGCCACGACGCCGCCCACGTGCTCGCGAGCGCGGTGCAGCGGCTCTACCCGGACGCCCAGGTGACCATCGGCCCCGCGGTGGAGGACGGCTTCTACTACGACTTCGCGCGCGAGAAGCCCTTCACGCCCGAGGACCTCGAGAAGATCGAGGCCGCCATCGCCGAGGAGGTGAAGGCCGACCGGCCGTTCGTCCGCGAGGAGATCTCGATGGACGACGCCATCCGGCTCTTCGAGGCGAAGGGCGAGAAGTTCAAGGTGGAGATCGTCCGGGACATCGCCGCCAAGGGGGCGAAGACCCTCACCCTCTACCGCCACGGCGACTGGGTGGACTTCTGCCTCGGGCCGCACGGCCCCTCGACCGGCCGCATCGGGGTGGTGAAGCTCATGAGCGTCGCCGGGGCGTACTGGCGCGGCGATCCGAAGAACCCGATGCTGCAGCGGATCTACGGGACCGCCTTCTTCGACAAGAAGCAGCTCGAGGCCTACCTCGTCCGGCTCGAGGAGGCCCGCAAGCGCGATCACCGCAAGCTCGGCCCGGCCCTCGGGCTGTTCGCCTTCCACGAGTACGCCCCCGGCGCCGCCTTCTGGCTGCCGCACGGGGTCGCGATCTTCAACGTGCTCATGGACGCCATGCGGCGCCTGGTGAACGCGAACGGCTACCAGGAGGTGAAGACCCCGCTGCTCTTCAACAAGCGGCTCTGGGAGACCAGCGGCCACTGGGGCAAGTACAAGGAGAACATGTTCCTCGTCGTGGACAGCGAGACCGACGAGACGCTCCCGCTCGACGAGCGCTGCACCCAGTCGCTCAAGCCGATGAACTGCCCCTCGCACCACCTCATCTACAGGATGGGCAAGCGCAGCTACCGCGAGCTGCCGGTGCGCTACTACACGAGCGACGTGCTCCACCGGAACGAGGCCTCGGGCTCGCTGGGCGGCCTCACCCGGGTCCGGCAGTTCCAGCAGGACGACTCGCACATCTACCTGATGGAGTCGCAGGTCCAGGACGAGATCGCCCGCATCGTCGGCCTGATGAAGAAGGTGTACGGCGCCTTCGGGCTGCCCTTCAGCGCCCGCTTCTCCACCCGGCCGGAGGTGCGCATCGGCGACGACGCCCTGTGGGACCGCGCCGAGGGGGCGCTGCGCTCGGCGCTCGACGCGCTCGGGCTCGAGTACGCCGTCAACCCCGGCGACGGCGCCTTCTACGGGCCCAAGATCGACTTCGCGGTGACCGACTCGCTCGGCCGGACCTGGCAGCTCTGCACCATCCAGGTGGACTACGCCGCGCCCGAGCGCTTCGACCTCACCTACGTCGGCGACGACAACAAGGAGCACCGGCCGGTGGTGATCCACCGCGCCATCTACGGCTCGTTCGAGCGCTTCATCGCCATCCTCACCGAGCACTACGCCGGCGCCTTCCCGGCCTGGGTCGCGCCGGTCCAGGCGCGGGTGGTCACCGTCTCCGAGAAGTTCGACGGATGGGCGGAGGAGGCCACCGGCCGGCTGCGCCAGGCGGGCTACCGGGTGGAGCTCGACCGCTCGAACGACAAGCTCGGCGCCAAGATCCGCAACGCGCAGCTCGCCAAGATCCCGTTCACCCTGGTGGTGGGTGAGAAGGAGCTCGAGGCGAAGGGCGTCTCGCCGCGCCGCCACGGGGGCGAGGATCTGAAGACCATGCCGCTCGAGGCCTTCCTCGAGCTGCTGGGCAGGGAAGCGGCGCCGCCCTTCTAGCCTGCCGCGCCCCGCCCGGGTGTGGTCAGCCGCATACACAGGCGGGGCTCGTTCTGGTAGTGTTCAAGATTCGCACTTCGCTCCGGCCCTCGCGAGGTCGGAGGAGAAAGGTTGAGCCGTGACCGAGGCCGCGCAGAACCGCGTCGTCATCTTCGACACCACCCTGCGGGACGGGGAGCAGTCGCCGGGGGCCAGCATGGACCTCGGCCAGAAGCTCCAGATCGCCAAGGCGCTCGAGCAGCTCGGCGTGGACGTGATCGAGGCCGGCTTCGCCGCGGCCTCCCCGGGCGACCTGGAGGCGATCCAGGGCGTGAGCCGCCACGTCTCCGGCCCCATCATCTGCAGCCTCGCCCGCTGCACGCAGGGCGACATCGACGCCTCCTGGGAGGGCCTGCGCGACGCGCCCCGCCGCCGCATCCACGTCTTCCTCGCCACCAGCCCCATCCACCGCGACTTCAAGCTGAAGCTCGCCAAGGAGGAGATCGTGAAGCGGGCGGTGGAGGGGGTGCGCCGGGCCCGGGAGAAGTTCGAGGACGTCGAGTTCTCGCCGGAGGACGCCGCCCGCACCGAGCTCGAGTTCCTGGCCGAGGTGGTCGAGCGGGTCATCGAGGCCGGCGCCACCACCGTCAACATCCCGGACACGGTCGGCTACGCGCTCCCGCAGACCTACGCCGAGACCATCCGCTACCTGCGCGCCCACGTGCGCGGCATCGACCAGGCGGTCATCTCGGTCCACTGCCACAACGACCTCGGCCTCGCGGTCGCCAACAGCCTGGCCGGCGTCGTCGAGGGCGCGCGCCAGGTCGAGTGCACCATCAACGGCATCGGCGAGCGCGCCGGCAACGCCTCGCTCGAGGAGATCGCGATGGCGGTGAAGACCCGCCGCGACGTCCTCGGGGTCACCACCGGCATCCGCAGCGAGCGGCTCTACCCCACCAGCCGGCTGCTCTCCCAGGTCACCGGCCTCGCGGTGCAGCGCAACAAGGCCATCGTGGGCCAGAACGCCTTCGCCCACGAGGCGGGCATCCACCAGCACGGCATGCTCACCCACCGCGAGACCTACGAGATCATGCGGCCGGAGGAGGTGGGCTTCGCCCGCTCCAGCCTGGTGCTCGGCAAGCACTCCGGGCGCCACGCGCTCAAGGAGCGGCTCGCCGCGCTCGGCTACGCGCTCGACGAGAAGCAGCTCGACCTCGTGTTCGCCGACTTCAAGAAGCTGGCCGACAAGAAGAAGGACATCTACGACGCCGATCTCGAGGCGCTGGTCATCCACGGCCAGGTGCTCGGCGCCGGCGCGCGCAAGTGGGAGCTGACCGCGCTCTCCACCACCTCCGGCACGGGCACGCTGCCGGCCGCCTCGGTGGCCCTCATCGACGCCGCCGGCGAGCGGCACCAGGCCGCCAGCGCCGGCGACGGCCCGGTGGACGCGGTGTTCAAGGCCATCGAGCAGGTCACCGGGGTCTCGGTGAAGCTGCGCGACTACACCATCGCGAGCGTCACCACCGGCGAGGACGCCCAGGGCGAGGTGGTGCTCGAGGTCGAGCACGAGACCGGCGTCTACCGCGGCCGCGCCCTGTCCACGGACATCATCGAGGGGAGCGCGCGCGCCCTCCTCGACGTGGTCAACCGGATCGCCATTCGCGCCGGCGCCGCCCCCGCGCCGGCCTCTCGAGAGGAGCTGGGGACCGTCTGATGAGCCCGCGCACGTTGTTCGAGAAGGTCTGGGACGCGCACGTCGTCCGCCCCGAGACCGCCGAGACCCCCGCCGTCCTGTACATCGACCTGCACCTCGTCCACGAGGTCACCTCGCCGCAGGCCTTCAGCGTGCTGCGCGAGCAGCGGCTCCCGGTGCGCCGGTCCGACCGCACCGTCGCCACCATGGATCACTCCACGCCGACGCTGCCGCGCCGCGCCGACGGGACCTTGCCGTGGGCCGACGCGCAGGCCGAGGCCCAGGTCTCGAAGCTCGCCCGCAACTGCCAGGAGTTCGGGGTGGAGCTGCACGCGCTCGGCTCGAGCACCCAGGGCATCGTCCACGTGGTCGGGCCGGAGCTCGGGCTCACCCAGCCGGGCATGACGGTGGTCTGCGGCGACAGCCACACCGCCACCCACGGGGCCTTCGGCGCGCTCGCCTTCGGCATCGGCACGAGCGAGGTCGGGCACGTGCTCGCCACCCAGTGCCTCCTGCAGCGCAAGCCGAAGACGCTGGCGGTCCGGGTCGAGGGGGCGCTCGGGCCGGGCGTCACCGCCAAGGACCTCGTCCTCGCCATCATCGCCAAGCTCGGGGTCGGCGGCGGCACCGGGCACGTCATCGAGTACCTCGGGCCGGCCATCCGCGCGCTCTCGATGGAGGCGCGCATGACCCTCTGCAACATGTCGATCGAGGCCGGCGCCCGCGCCGGCATGGTCGCGCCCGACGAGGTGACGTTCGCCTGGCTGAAGGGCCGGCCGCGCGCCCCGCGCGGCGAGGCCTGGGAGAAGGCGGTCGCCGCCTGGCGCCAGCTTCCGTCCGACGAGGGGGCGCGCTACGACCGCGAGGTCGCCATCGACGCCTCGGCCATCGCGCCCATGATCACCTGGGGCACCAACCCCGGCATGGCCATCCCGGTCACCGGGACCGTGCCCGCGCCCGCGGAGGCGGACGCCGCCGACCGCGCCACCCTGGAGTCGGCGCTCCGGTACATGGGGCTCACGCCCGGCAAGCCCATCCTCGGCCAGCCCATCGACGTGGTCTTCATCGGGAGCTGCACCAACTCCCGCATCGAGGACCTGCGGGCCGCCGCGGCGGTGATGAAGGGGCGCAAGGTGAAGGTGCGCTCGCTGGTGGTGCCGGGCTCGGTCGAGGTGAAGAAGCAGGCCGAGGCCGAGGGGCTGGACCGCGTCTTCCGCGAGGCCGGCGCCGAGTGGCGCGAGGCCGGCTGCTCCATGTGCATCGCCATGAACGGCGACCGGATCGAGCGCGGCCAGTACTGCGTCTCCACCTCCAACCGGAACTTCGAGGGGCGCCAGGGCGCCGGCGGGCGCACGCTGCTCGCCAGCCCCGCCACCGCCGCCGCCGCCGCGGTGGCCGGCGCGGTCGCCGACCCCCGCCAGATGGGAGCCGCCTAGATGGAGCCGCTGCGCACGATCGAGAGCCGCACGGTGGTGCTGCCCTCGGCCAACATCGACACCGACCAGATCATCCCCGCCCGGTTCCTCAAGGTGACCGACAAGCAGGGGCTCGGGAAGGCGCTCTTCGCCGACTGGCGCTACGACGGCGAGGGGAAGCCTCGCCCCGACTTCGTCCTCAACCGCCCCGAGGCGGCAGGGGCGAAGGTGCTGGTCGCGGGCGACAACTTCGGGTGCGGCAGCTCGCGCGAGCACGCGCCGTGGGCGCTGGTGGACGCCGGCTTCCGGGCGGTGATCTCGACGAAGATCGCCGACATCTTCCGCAACAACGCGCTCAAGAACGGGCTCGTGCCGGTGGTGGTCGACGCGGCCACCCACGCGCGGCTCCTGGCCGAGCCGGGCGCGGCGGTGAGGATCGACGTCGAGGCGCAGACGCTCCGGCTGCCGGAGGGCGCCGAGGCGCGCTTCCCGCTCGACGCCTTCAGCCGCTACTGCCTCCTCAACGGCGTGGACGAGCTCGGGTTCCTGCTCTCCCAGCGGCCCGCCATCGACGCCTTCGAGAGCCGGCGATGAGCGGCCTCCCCGGGAAGAGCGCGCCCCGGCGGGCGCACGTCGCGGTGCTCGCCGGCGACGGCATCGGTCCGGAGGTGGTGGAGCAGGCGGTCCGCGTGCTGCAGGCGGTGGCCGCCGCGGGCGGGCACGCCTTCTCGCTCGAGAGCGCCCTCATCGGCGGCGCCGCCATCGACGCCACCGGCTCGGCCCTGCCGGAGGAGACCCTGGCCGCCTGCCGTCGCGCCGACGCGGTGCTGTTCGGCGCCATCGGCGGGCCGAAGTGGGGGCCGTCGGCCAAGGTCCGGCCGGAGCAGGGGCTGCTGGCCCTGCGCAAGGGGCTGGGGCTCTTCGCGAACCTGCGGCCGGTGTCGGTCAACCCGCGCCTCGCCGCCGCCTCGCCGCTCAAGCCCGAGGTGATCGCCGGGGTGGACCTCCTCGTGGTCCGCGAGCTCACCGGCGGCATCTACTTCGGCGAGAAGCGGCGCGGCGAGCGGGACGCCTTCGACGCCTGCACCTACAGCGAGGAGGAGGTGGCCCGCGTGGTGCGCGTCGCCTGCCGCCTCGCCCGGACGCGGCGCAAGAAGCTCACCAGCGTGGACAAGGCGAACGTCCTCGAGACCTCGCGGCTCTGGCGCGAGGTCACGACCCGGGTCGTGCGGGAGGAGTTCCCGGACGTGGCGCTGGAGCATCAGCTCGTCGACAGCTGCGCCATGCAGCTCGTCCGGCGCCCGTCCGACTTCGACGTGGTCGTCACCGAGAACATGTTCGGCGACATCCTCACCGACGAGGCCTCGGTCATCGCCGGCTCCATCGGCCTGCTCCCCTCGGCGTCGATGGGGGAGGGGACCTTCGGCCTGTACGAGCCCATCCACGGCTCCGCGCCGGACATCGCCGGCCGCGGCCTCGCCAACCCCTACGGGACCATCGCCAGCGCGGCGATGCTGCTGCGTCACTCGCTGGGCCTCGAGCGGGAGGCCTCCCTCGTCGAGTGCGCCGTAGCGCGCGCCGTCGAGGTCGGAGCACTCACCGCGGACCTCGGCGGCGCGACCTCCACCGAAGCGGCCGGGAGCGCGGTGCTCCGGGCGCTCGAGTCCATCGCCAGCTGAGCAGGGTTCACGCGAATTTCGAGGGTTCCATGGCCAAAGAGAAGATGACGGGCGCGCAGGCGCTCCTGCGCTGCCTGGAGGCGGAGGACGTCGAGTACGTCTTCGGCGTTCCGGGCGGCGCCATCCTCCCGGTCTACGACGCGCTGTTCGAGGCGACGCACCGGGAGGGGGCGAAGCTGAAGCACGTGCTGGTCCGCCACGAGCAGGTGGGGGCGCACGCCGCCGAGGGCTACGCCCTCGCCACCGGGAAGGTCGGGGTCTGCTTCGCGACCTCCGGCCCGGGCGCCACCAACCTCGTCACCGGCATCGCCGACGCCTACATGGACTCGGTGCCGCTGGTGGCCATCACCGGCAACGTCCCGCAGACGCTCATCGGCACCGACGCCTTCCAGGAGGCGGACATCACCGGCATCACCACGCCGATCACGAAGCACAACTGGCTCGTGACCGACGTGGAGGACCTGCCGCGCATCGTCAAGGAGGCGTTCTTCCTGGCGCGCAGCGGCCGACCCGGCCCGGTGCTGGTCGACATCCCCAAGGACGTGCAGAACGCCGTCTTCGAGTTCGAGTACCCGGAGACGGTGAACATCCCCGGCTACATGCCGGCGCCCAAGGAGCCGCCGCGCCTCGCCGAGGCGGCCACCCTGATCCGCTCCGCCACCCGGCCGATCGTCTACCTCGGCGGGGGCGTGCGCACCTCCGGCTCGTACGCCGAGGTGCTGGCGTTCGTCGAGCTGGTGGGCGCGCCGGTGGTCACCACCGTGCACGGCAAGGGCGTCTTCCCCGAGACCCACCCGCGCTGCCTCGGCATGTTCGGCATGCACGGCTCGCGGTACGCCAACTACGCGGTGCAGGACTCCGACCTCATCATCGCGCTCGGGGCCCGCTTCGACGACCGCGTCACCGGCAAGCTCGCGGCCTTCGCGCCCGAGGCGAAGGTGGTGCACCTCGACGTGGACCCGGCCGAGATCTCGAAGCTGGTGACCGCCACCGTCCCGCTGGTCGGCGACCTCAAGGCGCTGCTGCCGAAGCTGCACGCGGAGGTCCAGAAGACCTTCGAGGCGCGCGGCCGCCCCGACCTCGCCCCCTGGCTCGCGCGCGTCGACGCCTGGCGGGAGAAGCACCCGCTCCGCTACGTCCAGGAGCCGGACGGACCGATCCTCCCGCAGAAGGCGATCGAGGTCATCTACGAGAGGACCCGCGGCAAGGCGGTCGTCACCACCGGCGTCGGCGAGCACCAGATGTTCGCGGCCCAGTGGTACAAGAGCGACTACCCGCGCCAGTTCATCACCTCCGGCGGCGCCGGCACCATGGGCTACTGCCTGCCCTCGGCCATCGGCGCCCAGCTCGGCCGGCCGGGCGAGCTCGTCATCGGCATCGACGGCGACGGCAGCTTCCAGATGACCCTGCAGGACCTCGCCACCGCGGTCGAGCTGGAGCTGCCCATCAAGATCTTCGTCCTCAACAACCTCTTCCTGGGCATGGTGCGCCAGTGGCAGGAGCTGTTCTACGAGAACCGCTTCAGCGCCACGCCGCTCAAGGACTGCCCGGACCTGGTGAAGCTGGCCGAGGCCTACGGCTGCCTCGGCCTGCGCGCCCGCAAGCTCGAGGAGCTCGAGCCGGTGGTGGAGCAGGCCCTCGCCCACCAGGGCGGCCCGGTCATCGTCGACATCCGGGTCCGCCGCCAGGAGAAGGTCTTCCCCATGGTGCCCGCCGGCGCGCCGCTCAACGACATGATCGGGGGTGAGTGAGATGGAACGGATCGAGGAGAAGCAGAGCTACTCCCTGCACACCATCAGCCTCCTGGTCCAGAACCTGCCCGGCGTGCTGAGCCGCATCGCGGGCCTCTTCTCGCGGCGCGGCTACAACATCGTCAGCCTCACCGTGGGCCCGACCGAGCGCGAGGACTACTCGCGCATGACCATCGTGGTGCGCCTCTCCTCCATGACGGTCGAGCAGGTGGTCCGGCAGGTGCAGAAGCTCGTCCCGGTGGTCGAGGTGCGCGAGCTCAAGCCCCAGGACCTGGTCGAGCGCGAGCTCATGCTGGTGAAGATCAAGACGCCGGAGAAGAACCACTCCGAGCTCCGCGCGCTCGCCGAGACCTACGAGGCGAGCATCGTGGACGTCTCGCCGGACGCCCTCATCGTCGAGGCCACCGGCAACGCCGGGAAGCTCGACGCCCTCGAGGACCGGCTCAAGGGCTACGGCATCCAGGAGATCTGCCGCAGCGGGCGCATCGCCCTCGAGCGCGGGTTCAAGACCCTCGCTCCGCCGAACCTCAAGTAGCAGCTCACATCCCGCAGAAGGAACGGAAATGGCAACGATCTATTACGACAAGGACGCCAACCTCGACCTCATCAAGCACCGCAAGGTGGCGATCGTGGGGTACGGCAGCCAGGGCCACGCCCACGCCCTCAACCTGAAGGACTCGGGCGTGGACGTGCGGATCGGCCTGCACGCCGGCTCGACCTCTCGCAAGAAGGCGGAGGCGGCCGGCCTGCGCGTGGTCTCGGTGGCGGAGGCGGCCAAGGAGGCCGACCTCATCATGGTCCTCATCCCGGACCAGACCCAGCGGAAGGTCTACGAGGAGGAGATCGCCGCCGGCCTCACCAAGGGCAAGGCGCTGTTCTTCGCCCACGGCTTCAACATCCACTTCAAGCAGATCCAGCCCCCGGCCGACGTGGACGTGGTGCTCATCGCCCCGAAGAGCCCCGGCCACATGGTGCGGCGGCAGTACCAGGACGGCCGCGGCACCCCGGCGCTCATCGCCGTGGAGCAGGACGCCACCGGCCAGGCGCACGCGCTCGGCCTCGCCTACGCCCGCGCCCTCGGCACCACCCGGGCCGGCGTGCTCCAGACCACCTTCAAGGAGGAGACCGAGACGGATCTCTTCGGCGAGCAGGCGGTCCTCTGCGGCGGCGCCGCGGCGCTGGTCATGACCGGCTTCGAGGTGCTCACCGAGGCCGGCTACCAGCCGGAGAGCGCCTACTTCGAGTGCCTCCACGAGCTCAAGCTCATCGTGGACATGATGTACGAGGGCGGCGTGTCCTGGATGCGCCACTCCATCTCCGACACCGCCGAGTACGGCGACTACACCCGCGGCCCGCGCGTGGTGAACGAGCAGACCAAGCAGGAGATGAAGAAGATCCTGAAGGAGATCCAGACCGGCGCCTTCGCCCGCGAGTTCATCCTCGAGAACCAGGCCGGCCGGCCCATGTTCCTGGCGATGCGGGAGCAGGGGAGGAACCACCCCATCGAGCAGGTGGGGCGCAAGCTGCGCGACATGATGAGCTGGATCCGGGAGGCCAAGAAGGACTCCTCCGATCCGGGCGCCCGCTAGGCCGCCCATCGGGAAGACGACGCTCCTCGCGCCCGCCGGGTGCGAGGAGCGTTGACTTCTCCAGCAAAATCCTTAAAGTACGCTGTCCTTTGCCGTCCGGCGGTGGCGGGGGGTCACGAAAAGCTCGAGTCATTTCGGAGCGTTCCGCCTTAACGCTCTCCTCAGGATGGAGGTTTAGGCCATCAACCCGCGAGACACACGCAGCCAGCGCGACGCACGCACCAATCGACGCATCAAGGCCCGCGAGGTCCGCGTGGTCGGCTCCGATGGCGCCCAGCTCGGCGTCCTGCCGATCGACCAGGCGCTGGCGCGCGCCCAGGCCGAGGGCATGGATCTCGTCGAGATCAGCCCGATGGCCAAGCCGCCCGTCTGCAAGATCATGGACTACGGGCGCTTCAAGTACCTCGAGAAGAAGAAGCAGAACGAGGCCAAGAAGAAGCAGGTCGTCGTCCAGCTGAAGGAAGTGAAGCTGCGCCCGCGCACCGAGGAGCACGACTACGACGTCAAGGTGCGCAAGATCCGCGAGTTCCTCGGGGAGGCCAACAAGGCCCGGGTGACCGTCACCTTCCGCGGCCGCGAGATGAGCCACCGCGAGCTCGGGCAGAAGGTGCTGCAGAAGGTCATCGAGGAGATGAAGGACGTCGCGGTGATCGAGTCGGCGCCGCGCATGGAAGGGCGCCAGATGTTCATGATCCTGGCGCCCAACCCGAAGATGCTGCAGAGCCAGCGCGATCGCGCGCGGGCGGCCGAGGCGAAGACCGCGGCTCCGGGCGGCGCGCCGGCGCCGGCCAGCGCCGCTCCGCAGGCTCCCCCGCCGCCCCCCGCGCGGCCCGAGGCGCCCTCGGAGGCAGATCCCCGCCCCCCGGCGGTCGAACGTCAGTAACGAACAGGAAAGAACGAGAACGATGCCCAAGCTGAAGACGAAGTCGGCCGCGAAGAAGCGGTTCCAGGTGAAGAAGAGCGGGGCGGTGAAGTTCCGCCGCGCCGGCGTCCGTCACCTCGCCACGTTCGGCAAGACCAAGAAGCAGAAGGTCGGCCTGCGCGGCACCGGTCACCTGACCGACGAGGACGCCAAGAAGATCAAGGAGTGCTTTCCCTACGCCCGCTAGCCGGGCGTAGCGACGTACCCACAGCGCCCAAGCGGGGCTCACGAAGCGCGGAGCGGTGGTCGCCAGGAAGGCGGCGCCGGGCCGCCTCCCGCCGGCAAACAGGAGAATCGAAATGCGCGTCAAGAAGGGTTTCAAGGCTCGCCGCCGCCGCAACCGCGTCCTCAAGCTCGCGAAGGGCTTCCGCGGCCGCCGCAAGAATTGCTACAAGCGCGCCAACCAGGCCGTCGAGCGCGCCCTCAACTACAGCACCCGCGATCGCCGCCGCCGCCGCCGCGAGTTCCGCTCGCTCTGGATCACCCGCATCAACGCGGCCGCCCGGCTGAACGGCACCAGCTACTCGAAGCTGGTCTCGGCGCTGGCGAAGGCCGGCGTGGCGCTCGACCGCAAGGTGCTCGCCGATCTGGCCCTCTTCGTCCCCGGCGACTTCGCCCAGGTCGTGAAGTCGGTCCAGGCCTAGCGGGGAGCCTCCCCCGTGCCGGATCCCACAGGTCAGCTCCAGGCGCTCGCCGAGGCGGCGCGGTCCAGCATCGCCGCCGCCGCGGACGAGCGCGCCCTCGAAGATCTGCGCGTCCGCTACCTCGGCAAGAAGGGCGAGCTCTCCCAGGTCCTCCGGGGCATGGGCCAGCTCCCGCCCGAGGAGCGGCCGCGCGTCGGCGAGGTGGTGAACCGCGTCCGCGACGAGGTCGAGGCGCTCCTGACGAGGCGCCGGGACGGGCTCGCGCGGGAGAAGCTCGACGCCGAGCTGCGCGGGCCGGTCATCGACGTCACGCTGCCGGGGCGCCGGCTCATGCCGCGCGGGCACCGGCACCCGGTGACCCGGGCGATGGACGACATCGCCGCCATCTTCTCGCGCCTCGGTTACGAGGTGGCGAGCGGCCCCGAGATCGAGCTCGACTGGTTCAACTTCGAGGCGCTCAACATCCCGGCGGACCACCCCGCGCGCGACATGCAGGACACCTTCTACGTGGACGGGGCCACCCTCGGCCCCGCCGCGCAGCCGGGCGTGCTCCTGCGCACCCACACCTCTCCGGTGCAGGTCCGCTCGATGCAGCGGGCCGGCCAGCCGCCGCTGCGGGTGGTGTGCCCGGGGCGCGTCTACCGCTCGGACTACGACCAGACCCACAGCCCCATGTTCCACCAGGTGGAGGGGCTGTGCGTGGACCGCGGCATCACCTTCGCCGACCTGAAGGGCACGCTGGCCGCCTACGCGCGCGCCTTCTTCGGCCCGGGCACCCGCACCCGCTTCCGCCCGAGCTACTTCCCCTTCACCGAGCCGAGCGCCGAGGTGGACGTCTCCTGCGCCATCTGCGGCGGGACCGGCCGGAAGGACGGGAAGCGCTGCGGCACCTGCAAGGAGACCGGCTGGCTCGAGGTGCTCGGCGCCGGCATGGTCCACCCCAAGGTGCTCGCCAACGGCGGCTTCGATCCGAAGCAGGTGACCGGGTTCGCCTTCGGCTTCGGCGTGGAGCGCATGGCCATGCTCCGCTCCGGGATCGACGACCTGCGCCTCTTCTTCGAGAACGACCTCCGCTTCCTCGAGCAGTTCTAGGGGGCCGGAGGCCGGTTCGGGAAACGGCATGCGCATCTCCTACAAGTGGCTCTCCGAGTACGTGGACCTCCCGCCGGCGGAGGAGCTGGCTTGCCGGCTCACCGCCGTCGGCTTCGAGATCGAG
The DNA here is from genome assembly GCA_021782135.1 of Myxococcales bacterium. Classification (GTDB taxonomy): domain Bacteria; phylum Myxococcota; class Myxococcia; order Myxococcales; family Anaeromyxobacteraceae; genus Anaeromyxobacter_B. Next base: position 21,273 of record JAJXVM010000006.1, read on the forward strand.
GCGATCGAGCGCGTCGGGGGCGGGCTCGCCGGCGTGGTGACCGCCCGCATCCTCTCCTCCGAGCCGCACGCGAACGCCGAGAAGCTCTCGGTCACCCGCGTGGACGCCGGCGGCGCCGAGCCGCTGCAGGTGGTCTGCGGCGCGAAGAACTACCGCGTGGGCGACGTGGTCCCGCTCGCCACCGTGGGGGCGAAGCTCCCGGGCGGCCTGGAGATCAAGAAGGCGAAGCTGCGCGGGGTGGACTCCTTCGGCATGCTCTGCTCGGCGCGCGAGCTCGGGCTCTCGGCCGACGCCTCCGGGCTCCTGATCCTCGACGGCGGCCTCGCCCCCGGCCGGCCCATCGCGGACGCGCTCGGGCTCGAGGACGTGCTCCTCGAGGTGAACGTCACCCCGAACCGCCCCGACGCGCTCTCGCACCTCGGCATCGCCCGCGAGGTCTCGGCGCTGCTCGGCGCGCCCCTGAAGCCGCCCCGCGCGGCGCTGCGCGAGGCGAGCGGATCGGCGAGCGCCGCGGTGAGGGTGCGCGTCGAGGCGCCCGCGAAGTGCGGGCGCTACGCCGCGCGGGTGGTCGAGGGGGTGAAGATCGGCCCGTCGCCGGAGTGGCTGGCCCGGCGGCTCGAGTCCTGCGGGGTGCGCTCCATCTCCAACGTGGTGGACGCGACCAACTTCGTCCTCCTCGAGCTGGGCCACCCGCTGCACGCCTTCGATCTCGACAAGGTGGCCGGGGCCGAGATCGTGGTCCGGACCGCCCGGCCGGGCGAGCGGATGACCACCCTCGACGGGAAGGAGCGGGCCCTCGATCCCGACGACCTGGTCATCGCCGACCGCGACCGGGCGAGCGCGCTCGCCGGGGTGATGGGCGGTGGGGACTCCGAGATCTCCGCCGCCACCACCCGGGTGCTCGTCGAGTCGGCCTGGTTCGCCCCGGCGACGGTGCGCCGCACCAGCAAGCGCCACGGGCTGCACACCGAGGCGTCGCACCGGTTCGAGCGCGGCGCCGACCAGGGGATGGTGCTCGCGGCGCTCGACCGCTGCGCCGCCCTCGTCGCGGAGCTCGCGGGCGGCACCGTCCGCGAGGGCGTGGTGGACGTCTTCCCGCGCCCGCTCGAGCGCGCGCGGGTCCGGCTCTCCTTCGATCGGCCGGCCGCCCTGCTCGGCATGCCGGTGTCGCGCGCCGACGCCGAGCGGGTCCTGCGCGGGCTCGGCTTCGAGGAGCAGGACGCCGGCGCCGACGCGGCCACCTTCGTCGTGCCGAGCTGGCGCGTGGACGTCTCCGGCGAGGAGGATCTGGTCGAGGAGATCGTCCGCACCCAGGGCTACGACGCCATCCCGGAGACGGTCCCGGCGCTCGCGGGGGTGACCCCGTCCCGGCCCCGGCAGACCGAGGCGCTCGACCGGGCGCGGGAGGCCCTCGAGGCGGCCGGCTTCAGCGAGGCGGTCAACTTCAGCTTCGTCGCGGCGCGCGACGCGGCGGCGGTCTCGGCCGAGCCGGCCATCGCCCTCCAGAACCCGATCAGCGCCGAGCTGGCGGTGATGCGCACCTCGCTCCTGCCGTCGCTGCTCCGGAACGCCGGCCACAACCTGCGGCAGCGGGTGGAGGACCTGCGGCTCTACGAGGCGGCCCGGACCTACGCCCCGCACCCGGCCTGCGCCGCGCCGGAGCGTGGGCCGGACGGCGCGCCGGCGCGCGAGGCCTGGCGGCTCGGCGGCGTGCTCACCGGGCGCCGCAGCCCGCTCGGCTGGAGCACCGGCTCCGAGCCGGCGGACTTCTACGATCTCAAGGCGGCGCTCGAGGGGGTCTTCGAGGCCCTGGGGCTCGGGGCGGTGGAGCTCCGCGGCGGGGGCGCGCCCTGGCTGCACCCCCGCAGCGCCGCCACCGCGGTGCTGCCGGCCGGCCCGGACGGCGCGGCGCTCGAGCTCGGCTCGCTGGGCGAGCTCCACCCGTCGGTGGCGGCGGCCTTCGAGCTGCCCCGCGGCGTCTTCGCCTTCGAGCTCGACCTCACGGCGCTGGTGGAGCGCGCCCGCGTCGTGCCGGCCTACCGCCCGGTGCCGCGCTTCCCCGCGGTCCTGCGCGACCTCGCCGTGGTGGTGGCGGAGCCGGTCCCGGCGGCCGCGGTGCTCGCCCGCGTGCGCGCCGAGCCGCTGGTGGAGGACGTGGCGCTGTTCGACGTGTACCGCGGCGCCCCGCTGCCGGCCGGCCGCAAGAACCTGGCGCTCGCCATCCGCTACCGGCTCCCGGAGCGGACCCTCACCGACGCCGAGGCCGACGCGGCCCACGCGCGCATCCTCGAGCGGCTCGCGGCCGACCCGGCGGTCCGGGCGGAGCTCCGCTCCAGCTAGCGGGACGGCCCCATGGCGCCGAGCGCTCCGGGCAGAGCGGAGGTCGAGCAGGGAGGGCGTTCGCGGGGTCTCCTCGCCCTCTGGCTCGCCGCGGGGGCGCTCGTCTCCTGCTGGAACGCGCTCGCGGCCCCTTTCGGGCTGGGGCTCGGGCTGGCCGGCCTGCTCATGGGGCTGAGGGCGCTCCGGCGCGGGGCGCCCAGGCGTCGGGCCATCGCCGCCGTCGCGGTCTCCGGCCTCGCCCTGGCCGGGAGCGCGGCCTCCCTGGCGTTCAGCGCGGGCTCCATCGCGGTGGTCCGGGACGAGCCGGTCGTGCGGGGTCGCACGCAGGCCGAGAACGACGCGACCCTGCGGGACCTCGCCGGGCGCACGGCCGCGGCGCGGGGGCGGGCCCGGGACGAGCTCTCGCGGGTGGAGGGGCAGCCGGAACCCGGCCAGCGTCCCCGGAGCTCCCCGAAGCGCGGCCGCTGAACGGGCGGCGCGATGCCCGTTTGACAGCTGACAGTGAATCAGCTAACGATTGTAGCCACTTACCTGATCGCCACCCCACTGTGAGGCGGACGTGACCAAGGCCGATATCATCGAGAGCGTCTACGAGAAGGTCGGCTTCTCCAAGAAGGAAGCCGCTGAGATCGTCGAGATGGTGTTCGACACCATCAAGGAGACGCTCGAGCGGGGTGAGAAGATCAAGATCTCCGGGTTCGGCAACTTCATCGTGCGCGACAAGAAGTCGCGGGTCGGGCGCAACCCCCAGACCGGCGAGGAGATCGAGATCTCCGCGCGCCGGGTCCTCACCTTCCGCCCGAGCCAGGTGCTGAAGAACGCGCTCAACGCGAGCGCCGAGGCGGAAGCGGAGGCGGCCGCCGCCGCGCAGGCTTCGCAGAACAACCCGAACCAGGGGACCTGACGCGGGTCTCCCCCCTGCCTCGGCCGCGAGACCGTTCGTCCGCGGCGAGGAGGGCGAGGGAACGCCGCCGCTGCGTCCCCGCGCAACGCCCGCGGGGGTCGAGCCGCTCACTCGCGCTCGTCGCCGAGCAGCCGGTAGAGCGTCTTCCGGTCGATCCCGAGGATCTCCGCCGCGCGGGTCTTGTTCCCGCCGGTCTCGCGCAGCACCTGCACGGCGTAGCGCTTCTCCAGCTCCGCCAGGGTGGGCCGATCCTCGGCCGGCAGGGCCGCCGGCGCGACGGGGACCTCTCCCGCGCGCCGGATCGACTCGGGCAGGTCCTCCGGCAGGATGACGCCGGAGGGGTTGAGGGCCAGCCCCCGCGCCACCACGTTCTCGAGCTCGCGGACGTTGCCCGGCCAGTCGTAGCCCACGAGGAGATCGCGGGCCTGGGCCGAGATCGCGGCCCCCTCGGCGCGGCCGTGCTTGGCCGCGAAGTGCTCGGCCAGGAGGGGGATGTCCTCGCGCCGCTCGCGCAGCGGCGGGATGCGGATGGTCACGACGTTGAGCCGGTAGTAGAGGTCCTCGCGGAAGCGGCCGGCCTTCACCTCGGCGGCGAGGTCCTTGTTGCTGGCCGCGACCACCCGCACGTCCACGGTCACGGCCTCGTTGGTCCCCACCCGCCGGATGGTGCCCTCCTGCAGGGCCCGCAGGAGCCGGGCCTGCAGGTTGGGGCCGACGTCGCCGATCTCGTCGAGGAACAGGGTGCCCTGGTTCGCCTCCTCGAAGAGGCCGCGGCGCGAGGCCTGGGCGCCGGTGAAGGCGCCGCGGGCGTGCCCAAAGAGCTCCGACTCGAGGACCCCCTCGGCGATGGCCCCGCAGTCCACCGCCACGAAGGGCCCGCCGCTGCGGGGCGAGGCGGCGTGGATGGCCCGCGCCACCAGCTCCTTGCCGGTGCCGCTCTCGCCCTGGATGAGGACGGTCGCGTCGGTGGCGGCGACCCGGGCGGCGGTCTTGTAGACCTGCAGCATCGCCTCGCTGCGCCCCACCACGTTCTCGAGCCGGTACTTCTCCCGCAGGTCGCGCCGCAGCGCCTTGTTCTCGAGGGCGAGCTGCCGCTGCTTGACCGCCCGCGCCACCACCACCTTGATGGCGTCGATGTCGTAAGGCTTCGAGACGTAGTCGAACGCGCCGCGCCGGATGGCCTCCACCGCTCCGTCGATGTTGCCGAAGGCGGTGACCAGGATCACCGGCGTCTCCGGGGCCTTCTGCCGAAAGGCGTCGGTGACCTGCAGCCCGTCCACCTCGCCCATGCGGATGTCGGAGACCACCAGGTCGGGCGCGCCGTCGGCGGCGAGCCGCTCGAGCGCCTCCCGGCCGTCCGTGAGCGGGGTCACCTGGTAGCCCTCCCCGCGCAGCAGTCGGGTGAGGAGGTCGCGGCTTGAGGGGTCGTCGTCGATGACGGTGATGCGGGCGGGTTCCATTTCGGTGTCGGATCCTAACCCCGCGGCGGCGAGGACGGGGCGGGCACGAGGAGGGTGAAGGTCGAGCCCTGGCCGGGACGGCTCTCCACGTCGATGCGCCCCTTGAGCGCGCTGGCGATCTCGCGGCAGATCGCGAGCCCCAGGCCGGTGCCCTTGCCGCGCGGCTTGGTGGTGTAGAAGGGCTCGAAGATGCGCTTGCGCTCCTCGGCCGGGATGCCGGGGCCGGTGTCCTCGACCTGCAGCGCCAGCAGGCCGTCGGCGCGGCGGGCGCGCACGGTGAGCTTTCCGCCCCGGGCCATGGCGTCCACCGCGTTGGAGATGAAGTTGGTGAGCACGTGGCGCACCAGCGAGGGATCGAGCGTGACGCGGCCGAGGTCCTGGGGCACCTCGCGCGAGACCGTGAGGCGGCCCCGGGCCTCGGCCGAGAGCGTGAGCGAGAGCGCCTCGTCCACCAGCGACGAGACCTCGACCGGCTCCGGCGCCGGGGTGAGGGCGCGCGCCGAGTCGAGGAAGCGCCGGATGATGGAGGTCATCCGCTTCACCTCGCCCTCCACGATGGCGACCTGCTCCCGGTGCGCCGGGGGGAGGGTGGCGTCGCGGGCGAGCAGCTGCACGTGGCCGCTGATGGCGTTGAGGGGGTTCCCGAGCTCGTGGGCGATGGTGCCGGAGAGCTGCCCGAGGGCGGCGAGCTGCTCCTTGCTGGTGAGGTCGCGCCGGGCCTCGACCAGCAGGTCGTTGAGCTCGCCCAGCTCGCGGTTCTTGAAGGCCAGGTCGGCGGTGGCCGCGTCCACCCGCTCCTGGAGCTGCTGGTTGAAGCCGCGCACCCGCTGCAGCATGGCCTCGAGGCCCCGGGCCACGACCCCGATCTCGTCGTGCCGCGCCGTGCCCGGCACCTGCACCTCGTCGAGCGCGCCCTCCTCGACGCGGGCCATGGCCGAGGAGAGCTCCTCGAGCGGCCGCGCCAGCATGCGCCGGAGGATGAGGGTGAACGCCACGACCAGCACCAGCCCGGAGATCCCGGTCACCGCCAGGAAGGCGCGCCGCTCCTTCTCGGCCAGGGTCTCGGCGTCGGAGACGAAGGCCTCGACCCGCAGCGACGCCACCGTCCGCCCGTAGGAGTCCTTGACCGGCAGATCCACCTGCCAGACGCGCGCGTCGCCGGAGCCGACCAGGATCGCCGAGGGCTGATCCGGGAAGTCGTATTCGCGCTGGGCGAAGAGCGTCTCCGGCCCCGCGGTGGTGAACTGGATCCGGACCACGTCGTCCAGGCCGGGGTGGCGGATGGCGAGCTCGGCGGCGCGGATGTTCCGGTGCCGCCGGAGCGCGGTGGTGAGCCGGTCGGCGGCGCGCGCCGGGTCGAAGCCCCGGGAGACGTCGTGCGAGAGGTCGAGGTCGCCCCGGATGGACCGCGCCACCTCGAGCGAGCGATCGCGAACCGCCTGCTCGACGGCGCGCGCGGCGATGCGCTCGCCCACGCCGGCGGCGGTCGACATCGTCAGCACCAGGATGGCGCCGAAGAGCAGGGTGATCTGGAGCCGCAGTGACATGCCAGGAAGAAGAGGGCCGGCCGCGGAGACGCCGCGGCCGGCCCCGGAAGCCTATCCGAAAACGGACGGACTTACCTGACGGCCTCGGCCTTCTTCACGCCCTTGGCGGCCTTCTTGCTCTTCTTGGCGGCCTTCTTCTCCGCCCGCTTCTCGGCCTTCTGCTCCTTCTTCGCCTCGGCCCGGGCCGCGGGAGCGGGGGCCGGTGCCGCGGCGGCGGGAGCGGCCGGGGCGGCCGCCTCGGCGGCGAAGGCGGGGGCGGAGACGGCCACGAAGGCGACGGCGACGAGGGCGCTCAGGATCTTCTTCATTGGAGGGATCTCCCGGTGTGGGGACGAGGGGGTTCGTCCGCTCCGGTGAAATCGCAAGCTCCGTGCCGGGAGGTCGCCGCTCAATTTCCGTCGTGAGCGCGGGCTCTTGCGCGCGGCCGGGCAGCGGGGCGCCGCGCGGGCGCCAGACCGGCGTGGAAAAGCGCGACGCCCGCGAGCGCCGGTTGTTCCGGGACTCCCCGCTCACGCCGCGGCCGCGCCCCCGCTCACCTCGGAGGGACGCCGCCCCGCCGCCGGGCTATAAACGGGGGCGATGGCGATCATCGACTACACGGACCCCCGGCCGGCGCGGCTCGAGGTCGAGTTCCACTTCGCGGCGGCCCACCGCCTGCCCCGGTACGAGGGCCCGTGCTTCCGCATGCACGGCCACAACTACCGCTTCCTGGTGGCGATCGAGGGCGAGGTCGATCCGCGCACCGGCATGGTGGCCGACTTCGGCCGGGTGAAGGAGCTGGTCCAGGAGCACGTGGTCTCCCGGCTGGATCACCGGACCCTCAACGACTTCCTCGAGAACCCGACCGCCGAGAACATCGCCCGCTGGATCTTCGAGGCCCTCGCGCCGCCGCTCCCCGGGATCGCCGAGGTCCGGCTGTTCGAGATCCCGGGCTGCTGCGTGGTCTACCGGGGGGCGCTTGGCCGCCCGGCGTAGCGGGCGGGCGGGGCCGGGCCGCGACGGCCTGGCGGCGGCCACCGCGCGCTTCCTCGACGCGCTGGAACTCCCGGCGCCGGTGCGGAACGGGCCGGACCTGGCCGCGACGCCGGCGCGGGTGGCGGAGGCCTGGCTCGAGGACCTGGTGGACGGCTACGGCCAGGATCCGGCGCGCATCCTCGGGGAGTCCATCGCCCGCGACGGGGACGACCTGGTGGCGGTGACCGGCATCGACTACCACTCCATGTGCCCGCACCACCTGCTGCCCTCGCGCGGCGTCGCCCACGTGGCCTACGTGCCGGGCGGGCGCGTGGTCGGGTTCGGGCAGCTGGCGCGGCTGGTGGACTGCTACGCGCACCGGCTCGTGCTGCAGGAGGAGCTGGCGGCCGACGTGGCCCTGGCGCTCATGGAGCACCTCGGCGCGCGCGGGGCGGCCTGCGTGCTCGAGGCGGAGCAGTTCTGCATGACCGTGCGCGGCGAGCGGCGGCGCGAGGCCCGCGCCCACGCCCAGTGTCTCCTGGGCCGCTTCGCGCGCGAGGAGGGGCTGCAGCGCCGCTTCCTGTCGCTCACCGGAGAGGCGGGCGAGGAGGCCGCGCGGGCCGCGCCGCCCGCCCGGCGGAGGAGGTCGAGATGATCGAGGAGGCGCGCCTCGGCTTCGGGGCCGTGGTCACGGGTGGCGGCCGCGGCATCGGC
>JAJXVM010000210.1 GCA_021782135.1 Myxococcales bacterium
CGCCGGCTGCGGCGTCGGCGTCGGGCTGGCGGAGGCGCGGCGCTGGCCCGATCCCTCGAGCGCCTCCGGGTCGTCCGGCGCGATCTCGAGCACCCGGCGGAAGGCGGCGCGCGCGTCCTCGGCGCGACCGCGCTCGAGGTGCACGTGCGCCAGCTCCTTGAAGACGGAGACCGTCTTCGAGAGCTGCCCGAGATCCCGGAACGCCTGCGCGAGCAGGGTCAGGGTCTCGACGTCCTTCGGGTCGGCCTTGAAGCAGAGCTGCAGCTTGGCGAGGGCGCGCTTCGTGTCCTTGCGCGACAGGTAGGCGTCGGCGAGCTCCCGGACGAGCCCCAGGTCCTGCGGCGCCAGCGAGGAGACGCGCTCCGCGACCTTGAGGTACTCGTCCACCCGCGCGGTCTTCTTGAGGGCGGCCGCGGCCCGGCGGAACTGCTCGAGCGCCGGCCCGGGCTGCCCGCCCTGCGCGTGGAGCTCGCCGAGCTTCACCGAGGTGGCGACGTTCTCGGGGTCCATCTCCGACATCCGCCGGAGGACCTCGAGCAGCTTCGGCTGCTCGCCGGCCTTCTCGTGCGCCTGCGCGAGCAGCTGCATCTGCCCCATCGCGTCGCTGAGCAGCCCGAGCTGCTGGTAGAGCAGCGAGAGCCGCTCGGGGACGCGCGCGTCCGCCGGGGCGAGCCGGGCGATCTGCTTGTAGACGGCCACCGCCTTGAGGGCGAAGCCCTGGTCGGCGTAGGCCTGGGCGCAGGCGTGGAAGGTCTCGGCGGCCTCGGCGAGATCCCCCTTCTTCTGCTGGGTCTCCCCGATCTTGAGCCGGATCCGGACGTCCTTCGGATCCTCGGCGATGATCCGCTCGTACGCCTTGACGGCCTTGTCGTACTGGCCCTTCTGGGCGTACTTGCTCGCCTCGGCGGCGATCTTGTTCTTGTCGAGGGCCATGCGCGGCGGATCGAGCGGGCGTTCGGCTCCGCCTGCCTCTAGCCGCGACCCAGAGTAGTGGACGACCCTCCCGCGGTCAAGGTACGAATCCCCCGTACCTACGGAGGAATTTCCACTCCGCGACCCACTCCGGGAGGGCTCTCCTAGACCGCCTTCAGGGCGGGCGCCGCGCCGGCCGGAGCCGTCGCAAGCACCTGCTCGACCAGCCGCGTGTCGTACTTGCCGGCGCGGAAGCTCCCGTGCCGCAGGATGCGCCGGTGGAAGGGGATGTTGGTCTTGATCCCCTCCACCACGTACTCGTCGAGCGCGCGCTCCATGCGCGAGAGCGCCACCTCGCGCGAGTCGCCCCAGCAGATGAGCTTCGCCACCAGCGAGTCGTAGAACGGCTGGACCTTGTAGTTCTCGAAGGCCATGGTGTCGACGCGCACGCCGTAGCCGCCGGGCTGGTGGTACCCGGTGATGAGGCCCGGGGAGGGCGCGAAGGTGACCGGGTCCTCGGCGTTCACGCGGCACTCGATGGCGTGGAAGCGGGGGACCACGTCCTCCTGCTTCCAGGAGAGCTTCTCGCCGGCGGCCAGCCGGAGCTGGAGCCGCAGCAGGTCGAGCCCGTAGACCTGCTCGGTCACCGGGTGCTCCACCTGGATGCGGGTGTTCATCTCCATGAAGTAGTAGCGGCCCTTCTCGTCCATGAGGAACTCGATGGTCCCCACGTTGTTGTAGGCCACCTTCTTCATGGCGGCGATCGCCACCTCGCCCATCTCCTTGCGGAGCGCGGGCGTGACCGCCGGGCTGGGCGCCTCCTCGATGATCTTCTGGTGCCGCCGCTGCACCGAGCACTCGCGCTCGCCGAGGTGGATGATGTTGCCGTGCTCGTCGGCCACGATCTGCAGCTCGATGTGGCGCGGCTCCTCGACGTAGCGCTCGAGGTACATGTCGCCGTTCGAGAAGGCCGCCAGCGCCTCGTTGGAGGCGGTCTCGAAGGCCTTGCGGACGTCCTGGCCCTCGCGGACGATCTTCATGCCCCGGCCGCCGCCGCCGGCGGCGGCCTTGAGGATGACGGGGTAGCCGATCTCCTTCGCGATCCGCTCCGCCTCGGCGGCGTCCTTCAGCACGCCGCGCGCGCCGGGGAGGAGCGGCAGGCCCGCCTTCTCCATGGCGTCGCGGGCGGCCACCTTGTTGCCCATGAGCCGCAGCATCTCCGGCCGCGGGCCGATGAACTTGAGGCCGACCTTCTCGCACATCTCCGCGAACTCGGCGTTCTCGGAGAGGAAGCCGTAGCCCGGGTGGATGGCGTCGGCGCCGGTCATCTCGGCGGCGGAGAGCAGCGCCCGGACGTTGAGGTAGCTGTCCTTGGAGGAGGGGGGGCCGATGCAGACCGCCTCGTCGGCGAAGCGGACGTGGAGCGAGTCGGCGTCGGCGGTGGAGTGGACGGCCACCGTCTCCAGGCCCAGCTCGCGGCAGGCGCGGATGACACGCAGGGCGATCTCGCCCCGGTTGGCGATGAGGACTTTCTTGAACATGTGGCCGCCCCGGGAGCGCTACGCCGGCTCGATGCGGAAGAGCGGCTCGCCGAACTCCACCGGGGTGGCGTTCTGGACCAGGATCTCGGCGATCTTGCCCGGGATCTCGGCCTCGATCTCGTTCATGAGCTTCATCGCCTCGACGATGCAGAGCACCTGGCCCTTCTTGATCACGGCGCCCACCTCGACGAACGGCGGGGACTCGGGCGACGGCGCCCGGTAGAAGGTGCCCACGAACGGCGAGGTGACGATCACCCCCGGCTTCTGCTCGACGGCGGCCGACGGCGCGCTGGCGGCGGAGGCCGCGGCGGGCGCCGCGGGGGCGGGCATGGGCGCGGGCACCGGGGTGAGCGGCGCCAGCGGGGCCGGCGCGGCCACGTAGGACAGCGGCGCGACCGGCGCCGCCTTCTCGCCGCGGCGGATGGCCACCTTCTCGCCGCTGCGGCTCCACACCAGGCTGGTGACGTCGGTGCCCTCGAGCGCCTCGACCAGCTTCTTCACGTCCGCCAGGGTGAAGGGCCCGGCGCCCGCCTCGACCGGCTGCTCCGCCTGCTGTACGCGCTCCACTCGTCTCGCCATGGTGTGGTCTCCTGGGCCGGGGTTAGCCGGCGACGCGGGTGAGGTACTCGCCGCTGCGGGTGTCGATGCGGAGGACGTCGCCCTCGTTGATGAAGAGCGGGACGTTCACGACGTAGCCGGTCTCGAGCTCGGCCGGCTTGGTGGCGCCCGAGACGGTGTCGCCGCGGATGCCGGGATCGCACTTCACCACCTTGAGGTCCATCGAGTTCGGGAGCGTGACCCCGATCGCCTTCCCGTTGAAGAACAGGATGTGCGTGGTGGTGTTGTCCTTGATGAACTGGGCCGCCTCGCCCATCTGCTCCTTCGAGAGGAAGGTCTGCTCGAAGGTCTTGTTGTCCATGAAGTTGTAGTGATCGCCCTCGCGGTAGAGGAACTGCATCTCCTTCTCCTCCACGTCGGGCTTGCCCACCACGTCGCCGGACTTGAACGTCTTGTCGATGGTGCGGCCGGTCAGCAGGTTCTTGATGCGGGTGCGCACGAAGGCCGAGCCCTTGCCCGGCTTGACGTGCTGGAACTCGACGATCTCCCAGGGCTCCTTGTCGATCTCGATCTTGAGCCCGCGGCGGAAGGCCGAGGTGTCCAGGGTGTCAGCCATTTCGAGTCACTCCTCGTGAAAGAAGGTTTTCTGGATCGGCGCGCCGCGGCGTGCCGCGCGCCGGGGGCCCCCGCCAGCCCTACAGCTCGTCCCTCAACTTGGGGGCGAGGACGCGGAGCAGGTACCGCGCCTTCCCGAAGTTCCCCTCGGGACGGAGCGCCACCACCATGAAGTACTCGGGCGAGACCATCCGGGCCACCGTGAGCAGCTGGTCGGTGGCGATGGAGAGCTCCGAGACGTCTCCGGCGCCGTTCGTCCGGGCGGCGTCCGCCGCGCCGCGGAAGAGCGTGGCGTACTCGATGAGCAGCGAGCGCAGGTCCGCCTGCCCCGCCTCCCCGAGGTGGCTCTCCACCTCGATCCCGTCCATGGCCATCAGCGCGCAGCCGACGGCGCCGTCGACGTTCTCGCAGATGCCCTGCAGGTGCTCGCGGAAGCTCATGACGGGTCCCTCCCCCGCTCGCCGGCCGAGCGGCCGGACCGGAGGAATGGACGCTATTAGCCCGCTCCGCCGGGGCCGGTCAAGCTCCCTCGCCCGCGCGCCTGGCGCGCGCGGGCGTGACGCGACGCGCTACTGGCACTGAAACTCGAGCTGGTCCTCGCCGGTCGGATAGCAGTTGCCGACGTTGGTCACCGTCTTGCCGGTCGGGCAAGTGGGAGGAGTGACGAGGCATCCGTAGCAGACCTGGAGCGGGTAGGTGGACTCGGAGGTGTCGACCTCCACCCCGTCGGCGGTCTTGCCGAGGAGCCGGACGCCGAGCTGCAGCAGCCGGACCTCGCCGGGCGCCAGCGCCCCGACCGCCGCGGCGATGTCCCCCGCCATCTGCTGCCCGACGATGGTCTGCACCCCGAGGTTGGCGGTGCCGGGGAGCACGGCCGTGCTGTCGGCCGCGGTCACCTCGTGGGCCGCGACGTTCACCTGCTTCGGATAGAAGTCGGAGGCGTTGATGACCCGGGTGCTCACCTCGTAGGCCTTCCAGGTCCGCGACCCGGCCTGCCCGTTGGTGGAGGTCGGGTCGGTCATGTTGTTCTGCACCTCGAGCGCCATCTCGTAGAGGCCCGGGCCGTTGAGGTCCAAGGTGCCGGTGCCGACGTCGAACATGCCGGGCGTGAAGATGCAGCCGGTCGAGACCCAGACCGGGGTCTGGACCCGGCCCATGATCACGACCGAGGAGCCGTTGTCCACCCCGCAGGCGGCGGCGAGCAGCAGGAAGGGAAGGAGAAGCTTGGCGTTCATGAGGGTCTCCTCCAGGCGCTAACCGCCACTCACCGTGTTCTGGGCCAGCGGCTGGCGGTTCAGGATGCGTGGGGTGATGAAGATGAGCAGCTCGGTGTGGTCGTCGGACTCGGTCCGGCTGCGGAAGAAGAACCCGAGCACCGGGATCTTGCCGAGCCACGGGACCGAGCTCTCCTGCTTCGCCGTCGCGCGGGTGTAGATGCCGCCGATCACCGTGGTGTCGCCGTCCTTCACGAGCACCTCGGTCTGGGCCTCGCGCTTGGTGATCGAGGGCTGGCCGTTGGCGCCGGTCAGCGACGAGTTGGGCGCGTTGTTGGTGGCCTTGATCTTGAGGAGGATCGAGCCGTCGGCGGAGACGTGCGGCGTCACCTTGAGCTCGAGCTTGGCCTCGATGAAGGTGGTGTTCACGCCGGCGGCGGAGGTCTGCGAGAAGGGGATGCTGATGCCCTGCCCGATGGTGGCCTCGCGGTTGTCGATGGTGGCGATCTTGGGCGCCGAGATGGTCTTCACCACGCCGGTGCTCTCGAGCGCCGAGAGGCGCAGGTTGAGGTTGAAGGAGCCGCTCGCGGAGCCGAAGACCAGGCCGATGCCGCCGCCGGACCCGGTGCCGACCGCCGCCGGCAGGTCCACCGCGTAGGACGGGATGCCGGCCACCGGGATGGCCGACGAGGCGCCGGTGGCGCTCATGGTGTTCGGGAAGGAGATGCCGGTGGCGTTGCCGGTGGCGGCGCTCGCGGTGGCGTTGCCGCCCCACTGCACGCCGATGGCCCGGTTGAAATTGGAGGAGGCCTCGACGATGCGGCTCTCGATGAGCACCTGGGGGATCTCGGTGTCGAGGTTGCGCACCAGCTTCTCGGCCCGGTCGAGGTTCTCGGCCACGTCCTTCACGATGAGGACGTTGGTCCGCTCGTCGGTGGAGACGCTGCCGCGCTCGGAGAGCACGTCCTTCACCCGCCCGGAGACCTCCTCGGCCCGCGCGAAGTTGACCGGGATGAGCCGCACCTTGAGCGGCAGGAGCGGCACCTGGGCCCTGATGGCCTCGAGGCGCGCCTGCCGCTCCTTGGCGATCTGCTCTGCCTTGGCGACGCGGATGACGTTGCCCATCTCCTCCTTGTCGAGCCCCTTGGTCTTGAGCACCAGGTCGAGGGCCTGGTCCCAGGGCACGTTGCGGAGCGAGACGGTCACCTTCCCGGTCACGTCGTCGGCCACCACGATGTTCTTCTTCGAGACGTCGGCGATGAGCCGGAGCAGGTTGCGGATGTCGATGTCGTGGAAGTCGAGGGTGATGCGC
>JAJXVM010000211.1 GCA_021782135.1 Myxococcales bacterium
GCCGGGCTCGGGCTGGCGATGGCCTGCAAGTGGTCGGCGGCCCCGCTCTGCGCGCTCGGGGTGGCCTGGGCCGGCACGCCCTGGCGCCGGCGCGCGGCCGGGGTCGCGGTCGCGGTGCTCGCCTACGCGCTGCCCTTCCTCCCGCTGGCGCTGCTCGCCCGGGACGCGACGCCGCTCGCCGGCATCCCCGCCTACCAGCTCCGGATGCTCTCCGGCTTCGGCCGGGTGGATCTCGCGTCGCACCCCTACCACTCGCGCTTCTGGGAGTGGCCCACCCTGCTCCGGCCGGCCTGGTACCACTTCGAGCGCACCGCCGCCGGCGAGCGCTACGTCTGGGCCGGCGGGAACCCGCTGCTCTTCGCCCTGGCGCTCCCGGCGACCACCTGGCTCGGGGCGCGGGCGCTCCGCCGCGGCGCCTCCCGGGCGGAGCGGCAGCTCGCGCTCCTCTACTGGGCCCCGCTCCTCTTCTGGGCCGCGCTGCCGCGCGCCCAGATGTTCTACTACTTCCTCCCCTCCTCGCTCTGGCTCGGGGCGGCGGTGGTGTGGGCGCTGCAGCGGCTCCTCCCGCCCCGCGCGGCCCGGGTCGTCGCGGTCGCGGTCGCGCTCGGCTGCGCCGCGCTCTTCCTCTGGTTCTCGCCGCTCCTCGACGGCCGGCTCGAGCCGCCCGGCACCTGGAGCCGCTTCATGTGGCTGCCGGGGTGGCGGTGAGCGGAGCCGGGGCGGCCGCCCTCACCCCCGCGCCAGGTCCTGGGCCAGCGCGGCGCGCGCCGCGGGCGTGAGCGCCGCCTCGAGCGGCAGCGCCGGGAGGTCGCACCCGAGCGCCACCGGCGGCTCGGCGCCGACCGGGAAGCGCAGGTACTGCACCGACGAGAGCCGATCGTCGCCCACCTGGCGGCGATCGTGGAGCGGGCGCACCTTCCGGCCGTCCGGGAGCCGGGCGTAGAGGTGCTCCGGCAGCCCCACCCACGCCCGCAGCTTCTCGGCCCGCTCGCCGGGGTCGGTGAGCTCGATGAGCAGCGTGCAGCCGAGCTCGCCGGGCCCGCCGAGGAGCTCGTTGTAGGTGTCGACCTCGTGCTGGATCTCGGCGTCGCGGTAGAGCCGCTCGGCCCGGACCATCTCCTGCACCTGGTAGCGGACGGTCTCGGCGTTCTCGAAGAGGAAGGTGAGCGGGCCGGCCACCACGCGGCGGGGGCGCTTCAGCTCCAGCACCGCCGCGCGCACGGCGGGGCGCAGGGCGTCGTACTCCTCGAGCCGCAGGATCTCGGACCGGGCGATCTTCATCTCTCCTCCTCCTCCTCCAGATCGGCGAAGCCGGCCGGGCGCGTGGCGCGCGCCAGGATGGCGAGCGGGTGGAGCGGCTTCTTCCCCGCGTGCTGCTGGAACTGCAGCGCCGCGAGCGGGCAGTCGGTGGCCCAGACGCGCGCGCCCGCGGCCTTCATGCCCTCGAAGGCCTTCTTCCCGACCCGCTGCGAGGGGCCGAAGCCCTCCACCGTCATGGCCCAGGTGCCGTCGTGGCCGCAGCACTCCATCACCGTGGCCGCCACGGTGACCCCCGGGATGCGCCGCAGCAGGTCGCGCCCCTTGAAGCCGATCCCCTGCGCGCGCAGGTGGCAGGGGGCGTGGTAGGCGACCTTGCCGCCCGGCGGCGCGCTGCGGAAGGCCTTCACGAAGCGCGGCTCGTCGCGCATCGCCCAGAGGAACTCGGAGGGGTCCCGCACCGCGGCCGCCAGCCGGGCCGCCCGCGCCCGGTCCTCGCCCTCGAGCAGGTGGGGCCACTCCCGGCGGAGCATCATCGAGCAGGTGGGGTTCACCACCAGCACCTTGGCGCCCGCCTCCACGAACGGGAGGAGCAGGTCGAGGTCGCGCCGCGCCTGGCGCCGGAGCGCCTCGAGGTCGCCGTGCTCCCAGGCCGGCATGCCGCAGCAGGCGAGCCCCTTCACCACCCGCGCGTCCACCCCGCAGGCGCCGAGCACCTCGAGGGCGTCCTTGCCGAGCTGCGGCTCGTTGTGCTGCACGAAGCAGGTTTGGAACAGGACCGCCTCGCCGCCCGGCGCGGCCTTCACGAAGCCGCGCTCCTCGGCCCAGGCGTCGAAGGGCTGGGCGGCGAAGTCGGGCAGCAGCTTGTCGCGGTGGACGCCGACCGCCTTCTCCATGAGGACGCGCAGCGGCCGGGAGCGGTTCGCCAGGTTGGCGAGCCCGAGGGAGGCCCGCGCCGCCCGGGCGGCGGCGTCCGGGTCCCCGAGCACGCGCTCGCGCAGGGTCTTGCGACCGCGGGCGCGCAGCCGGACCGCGTCGTGGCGGTGCACCAGCTTCGGGAAATCGAGCTGGAACTCGTGGCCGTCCCGCGGCGTGTAGGGGCACTGCACCTCGCAGAGCTTGCACTGGAAGCAGGCGTCCATCACCTGCTCCACCTCGCGCGCGGCGAGGCGGCGCACGTCGCCGCCGTGCCGCTCGTCGATGAGCGAGAAGAGCGTGGGGAAGCTGTCGCAGTACTTGAAGCACATGCGGCAGCCGTGACAGATCTCGAAGGCCCGGTCGATCTCCGCCCGCAGCCCCTCCGCGTTCCAGTACCGCTCCTCCGACGGGTCGTAGGAGAGCCACTCGGTCGGCTGGTACGAGATCCGCTGTTCCACGCTCTCCCTCCGCTCGCGCGCCGGGCCGCGCTCAGGTGATGCTGCCGAGCATCTTCTGGAAGCGGCCGGCGTGCGACTTCTCGGCCTTGGCGAGCGTCTCGAACCAGTCGGCGATCTCGGCGAACCCCTCCTCGCGCGCGGTCCTCGCCATCCCCGGGTACATGTCGGTGTACTCGTGGGTCTCGCCGGCGATGGAGGCCTGCAGGTTGGTGGCGGTGTCGCCGAGCGGCAGCCCGGTGGCCGGGTCGCCCACCTCCTTCAGGTAGTCGAGGTGGCCGTGCGCGTGGCCGGTCTCGCCCTCGGCCGTCTCGCGGAAGTTGGAGGCGACCTCCGGGTAGCCTTCGACGTCGGCCACCTTGGCGAAGTAGAGGTAGCGCCGGTTCGCCTGCGACTCGCCGGCGAAGGCGTCCTTCAGGTTCTGGTGGGTCTTCGAGCCGCTCAGCGTGGCCATCTCGCGTTCTCCTTCGGTGGGAGGTGCTACGATTTAGACGCCGTCTAATCTTTCGACCCGGCGCCGCGAAAGTCCCTGAGAGGTCGGGTCAACGCCGCCCCGCCGTCCGCGGCCGCCCCGGCTCGTTGAATCCGGCGCCGGCCCTCCCTATGGGAGATCCATGGAACAGGCCGCCGTCCGCTCGCTGCTCGCCCGTCACGGCATCCAGCCGTCGGCGCAGCGCCGCGCCGTGGCGGAGTTCGTCCTCGACACCACTGCCCATCCCTCGGCCGACCACGTCTTCGAGGAGGTCGCGGCGCGCCACCCGCGCATCTCGCGGGCCACGGTCTACAACACCCTCAACCTGCTGGTGCGCAAGGGGCTGCTGCGTCAGCTGGTCCTCGCCGAGGGCAAGGTGGTCTTCGACCCGAACGTCGCGCCGCACCACCACTTCGTGGACGAGGCGACCGGCGCCATCCACGACGTGCCCTGGGAGGCGCTCGACGTGCGCAGGGTGGAGGCGCTGAGGGGCGTCTCGGTCCGCGAGTACCAGGTCGTCCTGCGCGGCCGCTGGGGCCGGCGCGGCTGATCGCGCTCCCGCCGCCCGGGCTCGCCCGCGGCGGCGCCCGGGGGCCCGCGCCCGTTCCGGCCGGCCGCCTACCCGCCGCGCTCCGCCTCCGTCCGGAGCAGCAGCTGCTCCGCCGGCGAGAACACCTGCGCGCGCACGAGCGTGGTCCCGACCAGGCAGGTGAGCCCCGACGAGGCGAAGATCATGGCGATGATCACGAACTGGTAGATCGCCGCCCGCAGCGGCGGGGTCCCCGAGAGCACCATGCCGGTCATGAGCCCCGGGATCCAGACGATCCCCAGCGAGCGCAGGCTGTCGATGGCCGGGATGAGGCTGGCGCGGAAGGAGGACTGGAGGTGCGGCGCCACGCTCACCTCCGGCGCGGCCCCGAGCGCCAGCGCCGACTCCACCTCGCGCCGGTGGGCGAGCACGTCGGCGCGGAAGCGATCGAGGGCGAGGCCGTTGGCGTTCATCGCGTTGGCGATGAGCATGCTCCCCACCGGCACGAGCACCGCCACCCCGGTCTCGACCACCCCGGCGAGCGCCATGAGGGCGATGACCGACCCCGAGCCGGCGGCGATCGCCTGGAGCGAGACCCGGAAGGCGCCCGGCAGGCGGCGCGCGCGGCGGGCGGAGGTGGCCGCGGCCGCCACCATCATCCCGGCTAGCGCCAGCACCCCGAGCCAGCCGGGGCCGCGCAGCATGAGGAGCAGCACCGAGCCGACGGCCGAGATCTGCGCCAGCCCGCGCGCCAGCGCCACCGCGAGCTCGCGCTCCACGTGGATGCGCCGCGCTCGCGCCAGGAGCGCCACCGCCAGCGCCGCCGCGGAGGCGACGGCGGCCTGCGCCAGGGCCAGGAGCGTCGGGTCAGGGACCAGTTCCCTCAGCACGCAGCACCTCCTCCACCGGCCCCACGCGCCGGGCCCGGCCCGCCTCGAGCACCAGCACCCGGCCGGCCACGCGCGCCGCCTGGGCGAGGTCGTGGGTGATGACCAGGCAGGTGAGACCGCGCGCCCGCACCACGCCCGCCACCAGGGCCTCGATCTCGCGCTTCGAGGCCTCGTCGAGCGCCGAGGTGGGCTCGTCCAGGAGCAGCACCTCGGGCGCGTTCGCCACCGCGCGGGCGATCGCCACCCGCTGCGCCTCGCCGCCCGAGAGCCGCTCCACCTGGCGGCCGGCGAAGCCGGCGAGCCCCACCTGCCGCAGCAGCCCCGCCACCTCGTCGTCGGGGAGGTCGGCCCCGCGCTGCCGCGGGCCGAAGCGCAGGTTGTCGGCGACCGTGCCGTCGAAGAGGGCCGGCGTCTGCATGACCATGCCGACCCGGCGGCGCAGCTCCCGGGGCGGCAGCGAGCGGTAGTCCTGGCCGTCGAGCCACACCGTCCCGCCGGTCGGCTCGTCGAGCCGGTTGAGCAGCCGGAGGAAGGAGGACTTGCCGGCGCCGCTCGGGCCCACCACGGCCAGCACGTCGCCCTGCCTCACCTCGACCGAGACGTCGTCCACGAGCAGCCGGCCCCCGACCTCCCGGGAGAGGCGGTCGGCGCGCAGGACCACGGGCGCGAAGCTCATCCGCCTCACTCTCGGGGGCCCTGGGTCCGGTGTCAACGGGGAGGGGGCTTCGCCCCTCCTCGCCCGCGGCGGGAATCCCTCCCCTCGCCCGGGCCGCCGGTCTTCAGGCGGAGCGCTCCGGCGATTCGGGTCGGCGCGTGACCACCACCGGGCAGTGGGCGGTCCGCACCACGCGCTCCGCCACCGATCCGAGCAAGGCCCGGCTGATCCCGGTCCGCCCCCGCGTCGCCAGCACCAGCGCGTCCACGTGGTGCGCGCTCGCGAACCGGACGATCTGCTCGGCGGGATCGCCCGGCTCCACGTGCGCCTGGACCGGCGCGCCCGTCATGTCCTCGGCCTCCGCGCGCCAGTCCTCGAGCCGGCTCTGCGCCACGCGCTCGAGAACAGCTCGGGCCCGCTCCCCCGGAAGTGGAGAGATGGGTCGCAGGCCGGGAGCGGGCCCTCCTGGGAGCGCCCGCTCCGGGCCCGGGCGCTATGCTGCTCCGCAGGAGGCCGCCATGACCTTTCCCTGGAGGAAGGTGCTCTGCCCCATCGACTTCTCGCAGCCGGCGCGCGCGGCGATGGACGCGGCGGTGGAGATCGCGCGGCAGGTCGACGCGGAGCTCGTGCTCTTCCACGCCTACCAGCTGCCCGGCTACACGCTCCCCGAGGGCTCCGTCGTCGCGAGCCCGAAGATGCTCCAGGACCTCGCCGATCAGGCCGAGGCTCACCTCGTCGATTGGAAGGGGATCGCCGAGAGCGCGGGCGCCCCGCGGGTCTCGGCGGAGAAGGGGATCGGCGAGCCGGCCTTCGAGATCGTGGAGGTGGCCCGCGAGCTGGGCTGCGACCTCATCGTGCTCGGGACCCACGGCCGCACCGGCCTCGCGCACGCGCTGCTCGGGTCCACGGCGGAGCGGGTGGTCCGGCGGGCCGCCTGCCCGGTCCTGACCATCCGCGCCGCCACGG
>JAJXVM010000212.1 GCA_021782135.1 Myxococcales bacterium
CGGAGAGCGAGGCGTTCACCCCGGCCAGGCTGGTGGCGGCCTGCTCGGCGGTGGCGTCCAGGTTGACGATCGCCTGCTGCGCCCGGCGCCCGGCGTCGGACAGGCCGTCCACGTCGGTCATGGCGCTCTCCATGGCGCGCTCCATCTCCGCGCCCTGGCGCCGCACCTCCTCGAGCGCCGCCGCCATCTCGCCGACGGCCGAGCTGGTCGAGGCGACGTACTCGGAGAGCCCGTCCACCCCGCGCCCGACCTGCGCCACCGACCCGTGCATCGCCTCCACGGCGGCCTGCATGCCCACCAGCCGCTCGTGCTCCTCGAGGGCTCCGCGCTTCACCCGCTCGCCGATCTCGCCGATGTCGTGCGTGCCCTCGCCGACGCTGCGGCTGGCGTCCGCCACGTCGCCCACGAGCCCGGTGAGCCCGGCGATGGTGCGGCGGAAGGTGGAGGCGAGCTGGCCCATCTCGTCGCGCGAGAGGCTGGGCGGCGCGGCCGTGAGATCGCCGGCCGCCAGCTGCACCGCCGCGGTCTCGAGCGCGCGGATGGGGATGGTGAGCGTCCGGGAGGAGATCCAGACCAGGAGCCCCACGGCCCCGTAGACCACCAGCCCGAGCAGGAGGGCCGAGCCCCAGAACGCCTGCCGGCGCTGGGTGAGGTCGGCCTCCGGCAGGATCGTGACCAGCGTGCCGCCGCTGGCGAGGGGCCGGTGCATGCGCCAGCCCTCGCCGCTGCGCTCCACCCCCTTCCCCTCCGGCATGCCGGAGAGCATCGGCAGCTCCACGCTGCCGTAGCGGGCGAGGACGTCGCCGTGCGTCCCCATCACCACCGTGGGGGCGCCGAGCGTGAGCCAGGCGGCCTCCGCGGCGCCCTCCGGGCCCCGCACCGCCGCCCACTCGGCCGCCTTGGCCTGGGCGCGGCGCGCGGCGGCGAGGTAGGAGTCGTCGGCGTCCACCCGGAAGCGCACGTAGCTGGTGGCGGTCACCAGCAAGGTGACGATGGTGAGCAGGCCGTAGCAGACGAAGAGGATCTTCCCGCGGAGGGTGCCCTTCTCGCGCAGCTCGACGGCGCCGAGGAGCTCCAGCGCCGGGGCGACCTCGATGGCGCAGGCCGAGTAGGTGAGCATGGCGGCCATGATCCCGGCCGAGGTGGTGACCGCCACCGCGCTCAGGGCGAGGTCGATGGGCACGCCCTGCCCGCCCGAGGCGATGAGCAGGCCGATGGCGCTCGAGCAGGTGAGCACCACGATGACCGCGGCGATGCGGCCCGGGAGCCGGTGCCCGCAGAGCGCCCCGTCGCGCGCGGCCGCGCTCGACACCTCCGCGCCTCGCTGCCGGGTGGCCACCGCGTCCCGCAGGGGCCCCAGGTAGTTCCAGACCGACATGAAGGTGAGCCCCTCGGCCACCACCAGCCCGAGGGGCACGCCGACGCGCAGGAAGGTCAGCTGATCGGGCGTGAGCGGGAAGAAGCTCGCGAGCACGTACCAGGCGACGAGCCCCGGGATCGCGAGCAGGAACGAGAGCTGGAGGAGCAGCCGGCGGGCGAAGGCCATCGCCGGCAGTCTATCCCGCGAGGGTTGGGGAAGGCAGTTTGCCGCCAGCGGGGGATCGCCCGCCCTGGGATGCGAGCGGACGACCATACATGCCTTGCCACATAAGGCGCCAATTTTTGGAGCTTTTCGCGTCGCCGGCGCGCCGGAACGCGGCGCCGAGCCACCGAGAAAGACCAAAGTTTATGAGGGCTTGCCTTGAAACAGCCCATCGGAGTGTGCTACCAGACCGCATGCGCATCAAGCGCCTCGACATCACCGGCTTCAAGTCCTTCATGGACCGCACCGTGGTCGCCTTCGACGAGGGCGTCACCGGGGTGGTCGGGCCCAACGGCTGCGGCAAGTCGAACGTGGCCGACTCCATCCGCTGGGTGCTCGGCGAGCAGTCCGCCCGGCAGCTGCGCGGCCGCTCGATGGAGGACATCATCTTCAACGGCTCCGAGTCGAAGGCGCCGCTGTCGATGGCCGAGGTGCTCATCACCTTCGAGAACGACCGGCCGGGCGAGGTGCCGCCGCAGTACCAGGCCTTCTCCGAGATCACCGTCGGCCGCCGGCTGTTCCGGACCGGGGAGTCCGAGTACTACATCAACAAGGCCCAGGCGCGGCTCATGGACGTGAACGACCTCTTCCTGGGGTCGGGCGTCGGGCGCACCGCCTACTCGATCATCGAGCAGGGGCGCATCGGGCAGATCGTCTCCGCCCGGCCGGAGGACCGGCGCGCCATCATCGAGGAGGCCGCCGGCATCACCAAGTACAAGAAGCGGCGCGAGGCGGCCGAGCGGAAGATGGAGGCCACCGAGCAGAACCTGCTCCGCGTCGCCGACATCGTGCAGGAGCTCGGCAAGCAGCTCGAGAGCCTGAACCGCCAGGCCCGCAAGGCGGAGAAGTACAAGGCGGTGAAGGCGCAGGCGCGCGAGCTCGAGCTGGCCCAGGCCGCCGCGCGCTACCTCGAGCTCACCGCCACCCGCCGCGCCGCCGAGCAGCGCCACGCGGAGGTGAAGGCCGAGGAGGCCGAGGTGGCCTCCCGCCTCGCCGAGCTGGAGCGGTCGATCGAGGCCGACCGGGCGCGCCTCGCCGAGGCCGAGAAGCGGCTGCAGGCGCTGGCCGAGCGCGAGCACGAGCTCGCCAGCCAGGAGCGGGTGTCGCAGGTCTCCACCGAGGCGGCGTCCCGGGAGCTGGAGCAGATCGCGGAGCGCACCCGGTCCCAGGCGGCCGAGGTGGAGGCGCTCAAGGCGCAGGCGGAGGCGCTCGCCGCGGAGCGGCTGCAGCTCGAGCAGCAGCGGGCCGACCTCTCCACGCTCACCGGCACCGACGAGCAGCGGCTGGGCGAGGCCGAGGTGGCCCTGCGCGAGCTCGGCCTCGACCAGGGGCGCGCCGCCCAGGCGGTCGAGGTCGCCCGCGGGGAGGCGGGCGCCGCGCTGGGCCGGGCCGCCGGCCACCGCAGCGAGCTCGCCCAGGTGGAGCGCCGCCGCGCCGACCTCAAGGAGCGGGTGTCGCGCAACCGCGCCGAGAACGAGCAACTGGCGCGCAAGGCCTCGGAGCTCGACGGCTCCCGCTCCGCGCACACCGAGCAGCTCGGCAAGACCCGGCAGATGAAGCTGCGGCTGGAGGAGCAGCGCGGGGCGCAGGAGGAGCTGCTCGAGCGGACCCGCGCCGAGTTCATCCAGAACGAGGCCAAGCTCATCACCCTGCGCGAGGAACTGGGCGACAAGCGCGCCCGGCTCAACTCGCTCGCCGAGGTGCTCCGCAACTACGAGGGGTACGGGCGCGGCGTCCGCAGCCTGATGACCCGCGCCGGCCAGGGCGACCAGCCGGCCCGGGACAAGGGCATCTTCGGCCTCGTCGCCGACGTGGTCTCGGCGCCCCCCGAGTACGAGAACGCCATCGAGGCGGTGCTGGGCGAGCGGCTGCAGTACGTCATCGTCGAGAGCCACAGCCAGGGCGTGGAGGCCATCGACTACCTCAAGACCGCCGCCGAGGGGCGCGCCTCGCTCATCCCGGTCGCCCGCCTGCGCGAGCACGAGACCGGCGGCGGCGAGGCCGAGCGGAGCCACCCGGGCTTCGTGGCCGCCTGCCTCGACGTGGTGAAGTACGACCCCTCGTACGACAAGGTGGTCCGCTTCCTGCTCGGCGACGCGCTGGTGGTCCGCGACCTGCCGGCGGCGCTCGAGCTCTGGCAGGGGGCGGCGGCCAAGAGGACGCTGGTCACCCTCGACGGCGAGGTGCTCGACCCCTACGGCGTCGTCACCGGCGGCCCGCTCGAGGGCGAGGGCCACGGCGCCCTGCAGCGTCGCCGCGAGGTGGCGGAGCTCGAGGAGACCGTCCGCCAGTTCGAGGCCGAGTTCTCGATGGCCCAGGAGCGCCACCGCATGCTGCAGGCGCGCCTGCTGCAGCTCGAGGCGGCCCTCAAGAACCTCGACAAGGACGGCCGGGAGAAGGAGCTGGCCCTCCTCGAGCAGGAGAAGGACCTCGTCCGGGTGGGCGAGGAGCTCGAGCGGATCGCCGCGCGCCTGGGCCAGCTCGAGGCGGAGAAGGCGCAGCTCGACGACGGGCTGCGCGGGCTCGAGTCCGAGGAGGAGGAGCACCGGGTGGCGGCGGCCACCGCCGAGGCCGAGCAGAGCCGGTCCGAGGAGCGGGCGCGCGAGGCGCAGCAGCGGCTCGAGCAGGCGAAGCAGCAGGGCGACGCGCTCACCGCCCAGCTCATGAACCTCAAGGTGAAGGTGGCCGCCGACGGCGAGCGGCGCGAGTCGATCGGCGCCTCGCTGAAGCGCATCGAGGACGCCCGGCGCGAGGTGGAGGAGCGGCGCGGCCGGCTCTTCGCGGCGCTCTCGGAAGGCAACGCCCGGGCCACCGAGCTCAAGGGGCGCATCGAGGGCACCTCGGTGGACATGGGGCGGGTGACGGCCGAGCTCGCCGAGGTGCGCGACCAGCTCGCCCGCGAGCGCGGCGCCCACGAGGAGTCGTCGGAGGGCGTGCGCGGCCGCGATCAGGAGGTGCGCGACCTGCGCCGGCGCGCCGAGCTCCTCTCGCAGCACGGGAACGAGGCGGCGCTCACCGCGCGCGAGAACGCGCTGGCGCTCACCCACCTCGAGGAGCAGACCCGCGAGCGGTGCCAGGCCGAGCTCAAGTGGGAGGTGGCCCGCTTCCACCTGCAGCCGCCGCCCACCGAGGAGGACCGCGAGCGGCTCGAGGAGCTGAAGGCCCAGGCCGAGCGCATGGGGGCCATCAACCTGACCGCCATCGAGGAGTACGACGACCTCTCGAAGCGGCACGAGTTCATGTCCACCCAGAAGGCGGACCTCGAGGCCTCGATGGCCGACCTCAAGTCGGCCATCGTCAAGATCAACCGCGCCAGCCGGGAGCGCTTCCGCGAGACCTTCGACCGGGTGAACGAGAAGTTCCAGGCGGTCTTCCCGCGGCTCTTCAACGGCGGCCGGGCGGGGCTGGTGCTCACCCAGCCGGAGTCGGGCAGCGAGCTCGACGCGGGCGTGGAGATCTTCGCCCAGCCCCCCGGCAAGAAGCTGCAGAGCGTCAACCTGCTCTCCGGCGGCGAGAAGGCGCTCACCGCCGTCTCGCTCATCTTCGCCATCTTCCTCATCAAGCCCACCCCGTTCTGCCTCCTCGACGAGGTGGACGCGCCGCTCGACGAGGCGAACGTCGGCCGCTACAACGAGATGGTGAAGGAGATGAGCAAGACCTCCCAGTTCATCCTCATCACCCACAACAAGCGGACCATGGAGATGGTGGACACGCTCTACGGCGTGACCATGGAGGAGCCGGGCGTCTCCAAGCTGGTCTCGGTGAAGCTCTCGCAGAAGGCCAAGGAGGTCGCGGCCGCCTGAGGCCGCGACTCGCGGGGGCGGCGCGCCGCCCCCGCCCCGCGCTCACCACCCCGGCTCGTACGCGGCCCGGCTGCAGCGGGTCCCGATGTCGGGGAGGCGGCGGGTCACGTAGTCGTACCGGTCCTCGGTGGTCCCGGAGACGGCGTTCACCAGGGGGGAACCGGTCGGGTAGGTGGTGCCGAAGGGATCACCGTACTGGTTGAGCCCGCGGCGCTGCAGCTCCAGGTCCATGCAGCGCCTTCGCTCACCCAGCACCACCGAGCCCGGGATCACGGGCTGGGTGGGCGGCTGGTCCGGCGAGCCCTCCACCGCGCGGGGCAACACGGCCGCCGAGGACGGTCCGTCCTCCCCCCCGTGCGCGCAACTCGCTCCCGCCATGAGGACGCCGGCCAGCAGCAGCGCTCGCTTCGCCATGGACGCCTCCCGGGCGCCCTGGAGACCGCGCCCTTTTCCATTCCATGCCACGGGCCGGGGCACAGCGCCAGAAGAAGGCGGCCGGGCCGACGCGCGGGCGAGTCCGCGGGCACCCCGGACGCGCCCTCAGCGCGACGCCGGCTCCTCCGGCAGGGGCTCCACCTCGACGCGCTCCCCGTCGCGCAGCTGGTCCGAGAAGGGGACCACCACCCGGTCGCCGGGCGCGAGCCCCTCCCCGACGGCGATCTCCTGCCCCAGGTCGGCGTCGAGCACCACCGGGCGCAGCCGCACGCGCCCGTCCAGATC
>JAJXVM010000213.1 GCA_021782135.1 Myxococcales bacterium
CCGCCCACGCCCTGGTGGCCGAGGCGCGCCGCCTGAACGACGGCGCCCACCCCGCTCCGGCCGGCACCGACCTGTGGCTCTCCAAGCTCGGCCCCGCCCAGCCCGCGCCCGACCTGGCCGCGCGCTTCCCGCCGCTGCCCGAGCCGGAGGAGCGCGCCGCGCTCGAGGCATCGGGCGAGCTGCACGCCGAGCCCTTGCTCCGCAGCTGGCTCGCGGACGAGGACGCGCTCCGGGCGCTGGCCGCCCGGCTCGACGAGATCGCCGTCTCGCCGGTCTACCTCGACGACCGCCAGCGCCAGGAGCAGTCGATCCAGGCGCTCGCCGACGCCGCCGAGGCCTGGCTCGACGCGCGCCACCGCCGGCTGCTCGCCGCCCGGCTCTACGTGGTCGCCGATCACCTCGACCGGACTGGCCGGCCCCAGCTGGCCCGCTCCGCGGCGGCCGCGGCGCGCGCGGTGGGGGCGGGTCGCCCCGCCGCGGAGATCCCGTTCGCGCGGCTGCTGGTCGAGAAGGCGCTGCCGCCGCAGCCCGAGGTCCCGGCCGGCGGCGCCGGTCCGGGCCCCGGCCCGGCTCCCCTCCTCTTCGGGCCGGGGGCCTAGTGGCCGAGTACCGGAACCCCAAGCCGACGGTGGACCTGGTGGTGCTCCTGCCCGGCGATCGGGTGGTGCTCGTCGAGCGCGCCCACGAGCCGAAGGGCTGGGCGCTGCCGGGCGGCTTCGTCGAGGAGGGCGAGTCCCTCGAGCACGCGGCGGTGCGCGAGGCCCGCGAGGAGACCGGGCTCGAGGTGACGCTCGAGGAGCAGTTCCACGCCTACTCCGATCCGCGCCGGGATCCTCGCCGCCACACCGTGACCACCGTGTTCCTCGGACGGGCCGCCGGCGATCCGGTCGGCGGCGACGACGCCGCCCGCGCGGTGGCCTTCCCCTGGACGGCCCTCCCCGCCCCGCTCTGCTTCGACCACGCCGAGATCCTGGCGGACGTGCGGCGCTACCTCCTCACCGGCCAGCGGAGGCGACTGTGAGCCCGCTCGACGGGGGCCAGCGCGCCGCCCTGCTCGCCGTCGCGCACCGGGCGCTGGCCCGGGCGCTGGGACTTCCGGAGGGTCCCGGTGCCGCGCCCGCCGCGCCGTCCGGGCCCCGCGCCGGCGTGTTCGTCGCCTGGAGCGTGGACGGGGAGGGGCGCGGCAGCTTCGGCGCCATCGCGCCCGCGGCCGAGTTGGAGGACGAGGTGGCGGCCCAGGCGGTCCGGGCGGCGCTCGAGGACCCGCGCGTCCCCTCCATCACCGCGGCCGAGGCGCCCCGGGCGCGCTGCACGGTGGGGCTCGCCGGACCCGCGCGCCCCGTCTCCGGGCCGGGAGAGATCGATCCCCGCCGCGACGGCCTGTCGGTCGTGAACGGCGCCCACGCGGCCGTGCTCCTCCCGGGCGCCGCGGCCGCTCAGGGCTGGGACGCCGAGACCTACCTCAAGCACGCCTGCCTGCGCGCCGGGCTGCGCGCCGACGCGGCGGGCCTGCCGGGCACGCGCGTCCTGGCCTTCGAGGTGGTGGAGGTCTCGGACGACCCGGCGGCCGCCGCGCCCGCGCCGGGGCCGTGACGTGGTAGGAAGGCCCCGATGATCCCCGCCGTGGTCCTCGCCTCCGCCGCGAGCTCGCTCGCCGTCCTCGCCGTCGTCGTCCTCGCCTTCGGGCTGCTCGTCGTCATCCACGAGGCCGGCCACTTCGCCGTCGCCCGGGCTTGCGGGATGCGGGTGGAGCGGTTCAGCGTCGGCTACGGGCCGGTGATCTGGTCGCGGAGGCGCGGTGGCACCGAGTACGCCATCTCCGCCATCCCGTTCGGCGGATACGTGAAGATCGCCGGCATGTCGCCGGAGGAGGAGGTCGCCCCGGACGATCGGGGCTCCTACTCGAACCAGCCCGCCTGGCGGCGGTTCCTGGTGATCCTCACCGGGCCGGCCATGAACTACGCCGGCGCCATCCTCCTCGCCTGGGCCATGATCGCCACCACCGGCATCCGGGAGCCCGACCCGTCGCCGATCGCCGGCGAGGTGCTGGCCGGGAGCGCCGCCGAGCGAGCCGGGCTGCGTGAAGGCGACCGCATCCTCGCGGTGGACGGGCAGCCGCTCGGCTCCTGGAGCGACCTGGTCGCCGCGGTGCAAGCGCGTCCGGGCCGCCCGATGCGGCTCGAGGTGCGGCGCGACGGCGAGCCCGGCCCCCTCGCGCTCACGGCGGTGCCGCAGGTGGTGATGGGCCGCGGCCGGCTGGGACTCGGCCCGAGCATGCGGGTGGTCCGGGCCAGCCCGGCCGCCGCCCTCGGCCGCGCCGTCGCCCTCACCGACGCGCGGGCCGCCGACATCCTCGGCGGGCTCGGGCAGGTGGTGAGCCGCAAGCAGTCGGCGGAGCTGCGCGGTCCGGTCGGGATCGCCCAGGAGATGGCGCGGAGCGCGCACGCGGGCGTGGCCCCCTTCCTGTCGATGGTCTGGTTCATCTCCATCGTGCTGGCGCTCTTCAACCTGCTCCCCATCCCGGCCCTCGACGGCGGGCGGCTGGTCTTCCTCTGCTACGAGATCGTGACCCGGCGGCGCGTGAACGAGCGGGTGGAGAGCACGGTCCACCTCATCGGCTTCATCGCCATCTTCGGCCTGCTGCTGCTCACGGTCTTCGGCGACATCGCGCGCATCTTCCGCCGCTGAGAAGCCTGCTATACTGCTCCCCGGGGGATGTTTCACGCGAGGGGACCCATGTCGATCTTCCGTTGCACCGCTTGCGGGGCGGTGAACCGCGTCGCGTGCGCGAGCGCGGGGGCCGAGTGCGCCCGGTGCAAGCGCGCGCTGGACGTCTCCGGCCAGCCGCAGGACGTGGACGCCGCCGCGCTGGTCGCGACGCTGCTGTCCTCTCCGGCCCCGGTGCTGGTCGACTTCTCGGACGGCGTGCCTCCCGGCCAGCTGGACCGGCTCGCCCGCGACCGGGCCGGGGACCTGCTCGTGCTCACCATCGACCCGGGCGCCGAGCCGGCCGCCGCGCGCGCCTACGGGGTGGAGCGCGTCCCCACCTTCATCCTCTTCTCGCAGGGGAGCGAGGTGCAGCGGAGCGCGGCGCTCCCGGGAGACGGCGAGCTGGGGAGCTGGATCGCGGCCGCGCCGGGGCGCGAGGCCCGCCCGCCCCGCCCGCGCTAGAATCCCCGGATGAACCTCACCGTCCTCTACTTCGCCGCCGCCCGGGAGGCCGCCGGGGTGGCCCAGGAGCGGCTCGAGCTGCCCGGCCCCGCCGACGTCGCCGCGCTCCGCCGGGCGCTGCTCGAGCGCCGCCCGGCCCTCGCGCGCGTCCTCCCGCGCTGCCGTCTGGCGGTGGACGAGGAGCTGGCCGAGGATCACGCTCCGGTGCCCGACGGCGCCGAGGTGGCGGTCATCCCTCCGGTGTCGGGCGGCGCGCCGCTGTTCCAGGTGTCCGAGGAGCCGCTCGACCTCGCCCGGGCGGTGGCGGCGGTCGCCTCGCCGGAGCGCGGCGCGGTGGTCACCTTCAGCGGCGACGTGCGCGCCGAGACCGGCGGCCGCAAGGTGCTGCGGCTCGAGTACGAGGCCTACCGCTCCATGGCCGAGAGGACGCTCGCCCGGATCGGCGCCGAGGTGGAGCGCGCGCACGGGGCGGCGCTCGCCATCGTCCACCGGGTCGGGGCGCTCGCGCCCGGAGAGGCCGCGGTGGTGATCGCCGCGGCCGCCCCCCACCGCACCCCGGCCTTCCGCGCCTGCGAAGAGGCGATCGAGCGGCTCAAGCGCGAGGCGCCCATCTGGAAGCGGGAGGTCTTCGCCGACGGCACCGAGTGGGTGGGGCTTGGCCCCTGACGCGGCCCCCCGGGCCGGGCTAGGATGGTGCTGCCCATGAAGCTCCTCATCGCCGACGACGACCGGCTCATCCGCGCCATGCTCGCCGACGTCCTCGCCGCCCTCGGCCACAACGTGGTCGCGGCGGGCGACGGCGAGGAGGCGGTGCGGCTGTTCGAGGCGGAGCGCCCGGACGCGGTGATCCTCGACTTCCTCATGCCCCGGCTCTCCGGGCTCGACGCCCTGCAGGCGATGCGGCGCGGGGGGGCGCGCGTCCCGGCGGCCCTGCTCACCGCCATCAGCGACGACAGCGTGCGCTCGGTGGACGGAGGCGACGCCCCGGACGCCTACCTCGAGAAGCCCTTCCGGCGCCGCGACATCGAGCGCGCCCTGGAGACGCTGTCCCGGGCGGCGCGGAGCGGATGAAGCTGTTCCGCGCCATCCTCGGCCTCATGCTGGTCGCGAGCGCCGTGCCGGTGGCGGTGCTCGGCGCGCTGCTCGCCACCCGGGCCGAGCTCGACGGCCTCGCCGTGGCCGCGGGGGTGTTCTCGGTCGCGCTCTCGGTGGCGCTCTCCGCCTGGTTCGCCCGCCGCCTCACCCGGCCGGTCCGCGCCTGCGTGGCCGGCGCCCTGGAGATCGCGCGCGGGCGGTTCGGCCGGCAGGTCCCGGTCCAGGTCCGCAACGAGATCGGCGACCTCGCCTACACCTTCAACCACATGTCGCGGGAGCTCGCGAGCTACGACGCCGAGAACCGCCGGCTCATCGCCGCCCTGGAGCGCGGCTACCTCGACACGCTGCGGAGCCTGGCCGGCGCCATCGACGCCAAGGATCCCTACACCCGCGGCCACAGCCAGCGGGTCGCCGACCTCGCGGTGGAGATCGGCCGGGAGCTGGGGCTCCCGCCCGCGCGGCTCCAGGCCCTGGAGTACGGCGGGCTGCTCCACGACGTGGGCAAGATCGGCATCGAGGAGCCCATCCTGCGCAAGGCGGGGGCGCTCACCGAGGGCGAGATGGCGGTGATGCGCTCACACCCGGTCATCGGCGCCGAGATCGTCCGCGGGGTGGACTTCCTGGCCGAGGCGCTGCCCGGCATCCGCTGGCACCACGAGCGCTGGGACGGCGCCGGATACCCCGACGGCCTCGCGGGCGAGCGAATCCCGCTGGTGGCGCGCATCGTCTCGGCGGCCGACGTCTACGACGCCATGACCTCCGAGCGCCCCTACCAGCGCCCCCTGCCCCCCCGCACCGCCTCGGCGCGGGTGGCGAGCATGGCGGGCGCGCAGATCGAGCCCCGCGTGGCCGCGGCCCTCGAGGCGGTGCTGCGCCGCCGAGAGGTCCCGCACGCGCCGGCCCGCGCCGAGGAGGGCGCGAGCTCATGACCCGCATCGCCCTGATCGACCTGGACGGCACGCTGGTGGACTCCCGCGAGGACCTCTGGCGGGCGGTGAACCACGCGCTCGCCCAGGTCGGCCTCCCGCCGCGCTCGCTCGAGGAGGTGACCAGCTTCGTGGGCGAGGGCGCGGCGAAGCTGGTGGCCCGCGCGGTGGCGCCGCGCGAGGACCTGCTCGAGCCGGCCCTCGCCGCCTGGTGGGAGCACTACCGGGCCCACCTGCTCGACGGCACCCGGCTCTACCCGGGGGTGGCAGAGGCGCTCGCCGGCGCGGGCCGGACGCTGGCCGTGCTCACCAACAAGCCGGGGGCGATGGCGCGCCAGATCCTCGACGGCCTGGGGCTGGCCGGCCGCTTCGCCGCGGTGGTGGGCGGCGACGAGGCGCCCCGCAAGCCCGACCCGGCCGGCGCGCGGGCGCTGCTGGCCCGGCTCGGCGGCCGGGCCGAGGAGGCGGTCTTCGTCGGCGACAGCCGGGTGGACGCCGCCACCGCGGCCGCGGCCGGCATCCCGTTCGTGGGGGTCGTCTGGGGCTTCGGCGGCGAGGCGGAGCTGCGCGCCGCCGGGGCGACCAGGCTGGTGCGCTCCGGGGCGGAGCTCGCGGACTGGCTCCGGTAGGTGCCCGGGCCGGCGCTCCCGCGCCGGACCGTGCGAAAACTCGACCGCCGGGGGGGCGCGTGCCACGCTCGGCGCCATGCTCTCCCTGCTCAAGTGGCTCCTGGTCCTCGGCACGCTGGCGGCGCTCTTCGCGCTCGTCCCGGTCGGCGGACGGACGCTGCTCGAGCGGGCCGAGCTGCTCCAGCGAGGAGGGCGCGCCGCCTCCCCGGCCCGGGCGGACGGGCGGGAAGAGGACGACGCCCCGCCGCCTCCGGCCGGCGCCCGCCCCGAGCGGCACCGCGCGC
>JAJXVM010000214.1 GCA_021782135.1 Myxococcales bacterium
GGCCGACGCGGTCCGGGTAGGCGGCGAGCGTCGCGGCGAGCAGCGCCCCCTCGTCGGCGCCGCGGGTGCGCGCCAGCCGCCCGAGCTGCCTCCAGCTGCGCGAGACCGCCGACGCCGCGCCGGGAGAGAGGCCGAGGCGCCGGCAGCGCTCCGGCGAGAGGCCGCCGCGGTCGGCCTCGTGGAAGAGGTGCGCCAGCTCGAGCAGGTCGGAGGGGCCGGTGGGCGTGTCGAGCTTGCCGCCGCCGCCGAAGGTGGCCCGCTCGCGCAGGTCGCGCTCTCCGAGGATGGCGGCGAGGAGCGCGCCCTCGGCGCCGGCGCCGCGGCCCTCGGCCTCGAGCACCAGCCGGGCGAGTCGCGGGTGGAGCGGGAAGCGGAGCATGCGCCGGCCCAGGTCGGTGATGCGCCCGGCGGCGTCGAGCGCGCCGAGGAGGCGCAGGAGCTCGCCACCGGCGGCGAGGGCGGCGGCCGGGGGAGGCTCGAACCACTCGAAGCCGTCCGCGGCGGCCGCGCCCGGGGAGAGCGCGGCTTCCCCCAGGCCGAGCGAGGCCACCGCCAGCAGCGTCTCGGCGAGGTCCTCGCGCGCGATCTCCGGCAGGTCGAACTCCGGCCGGCCGTCGTGGTCGTGGCGGGTGTAGAGCCGCACCGCCCGCCCCGGCCCGGTGCGGCCGGCGCGCCCGGCCCGCTGCGCCGCGGAGGCGCGGCTCACCTTCTTGACCTCGAGGGTGGGCAGCCCGGACCAGGGCGAGTGGGAGGCGACGCGCGCCAGCCCCGAGTCGACGACCACCGTCACCCCGGGGATGGTGACCGAGGTCTCGGCGACGTTGGTGGAGAGGATCACCTTGCGGCGCGGCCCGGGGCGGACGGCGCGGTCCTGCTCCTCGGGCGGGAGGTCGCCGTGGAGCGGGACCAGGTCGATCCCGGCCGACTCGGCGAAGGGGCCGAGCGCCTCGCGGGCGCGGCGGATCTCGGCGGCGCCGGGGAGGAACACCAGCACGTCGCCCCCGGGCGCGGCGGCGACCGCCCTGCGGACCGCGCCGGAGACCAGCTGCTCGAGCCGCGCCTCGGGCCGGGCCGCCTCGGCCGGCGTGAGGTACTCCACCTCCACGGGGAAGAGCCGCCCCTCGGACCGGAGCGACGGCGCGTCGAGGTAGCGGGCCACCGGCGCGGCGTCGAGGGTGGCCGACATGGCGACGAGGCGCAGGTCGGGACGCGAGGTGCGCTGCAGCCGCCGGAGCAGGGCCAGCGCCAGGTCGCCGTGCAGGTGGCGCTCGTGGAACTCGTCGAGCACGACCGCCGCCACGCCGGGGAGGGCGGGGGCGGAGAGGAGGCGACGCGTGAGGAGCCCCTCGGTGACGTAGCGGATGCGGGTGCGCGGCCCGGCCACCTCCTCGAAGCGCACCTGGTAGCCGGCGGTCTCGCCGGGCCGCTCGCCCAGCTCCTGCGCCACGCGGCGCGCCGCCATGCGGGCCGCGAGGCGCCTGGGCTCGAGCACCACCACCTCTCCCCGCTCCGCGAGCCCCGCCTCGAGCAGCGCCCGCGGGACCCGGGTGGTCTTGCCGGCGCCCGGGGGCGCCTCGACGACCAGCGCCGGGCCGCGCCGGAGCGCCTCGGCGATCTCCGGCAGGAGCGGGTCGATGGGGAGCGGCTGCATGCGCGGGGAGTACTAGCACGGCTCCGCGTGGGTGCACGGCGCGCGAGGACCCGCCCGGCCCGGTAAAGAGCGGGGGAGCGGATCGACCCCGATCCGCCGGGAGGCGCACATGAGGTTCTTCGCCGGCATGCTCTTCGCGCTCCTGGTCGTGGTCGCCGCGCTCGTGGCGCTCGTCGCCTCGGGCACCGTCGACATGTCGGCGGCCCGTCCCCCCGGATGGCTGGAGCGGATCGTGGGCGAGGCGCTCCTCGACCGGTCGCTGGCGCGCCGGGCTCCCCGGGCGAGGAACCCCTTGCCCCAGACGCCGCAGGTGATCGCGGCCGGGCTCGAGCACTACCGGCGCGACTGCGCCGGCTGCCACGGGAGGCCGGGGGCCGCGCCGGGTCCGCTGGGGCGGGGGCTCAACCCGCCGCCTCCCGACCTCGGCTCGGCCGACGCGCAGGAGAGCTCGGACGGCGAGCTCTTCTACATCGTCTCGCGCGGGGTGCGCCTCACCGGGATGCCGGCGTGGGGCCCGTCCCGGCCCGAGCGCGAGATCTGGGAGCTGGTGGCCTTCGTCCGCCACCTGCCGCGGCTCTCCCCGGCCGAGCGGCGGCAACTCGCGGAGGCGGGGAGGGCGGCGACGCCGTGAGGGGAGGCGGCGCGCGGGGACGACCGCTTCGGCGGAACTCCCCGACGGTCCCCCTTGCGGGGCAGGTCCGGTTCAACCTTGATGATTCTCAAATGTTCCGTCGCCCCGGCGCGGTACACTCCTTCGCGGTGGAGGGATATCTGGAGCATGGACGCCCTCCTCCCGGGGAGGAGTCCCGGCTCGCGGCAGGAGTCGGATGAAGAACGCCCTGGCTGTTCGGGACCCCGCCCTCGACCTCGCGCTGGAGCGCGCGGCCCGAGAATGGCGCGACACCTTCGACGCCATCGAGAGCCCGATCCTGGTCGTGGAGGCCGACGGCCGGATCGCCCGCCTCAACCGCGCCGCCCAGCGCCTCGCCGGCCTCGGCTTCGAGCGGCTCGTCGGCGCCCAGGTCCAGTCGCTCGGGAGCGAGCAGCCGTGGCGCACGGTGGCCGAGGTGTCGGTCGCGAGCCAGTCGTCCGGCGCGAGCGCCTCCGCGCAGGCCCGCGACCGGGCCGGCCGGACCTGGCAGGTCCTCGCCAACCCCACCCCGACGGGGCGCAGGATCGTGGTCGCGCGCGACGTCACCGCGGCGGTGGAGCTGGAGGCCTCCCTCCGGCGCGCCGAGGCCACCTACGAGATGGGCGTGCTGGTGGCCGGGGTGGCTCACGAGGTGCGCGGGCCGCTCTTTGCCATGTCCGCCACGCTCGAGGCGGCCGCGACGCGGGTGGCCGAGGGGAGCGAGCACCGGCGCCAGCTCGAGACGCTGCGGGGGCAGGTGGGGCGCCTGACCCGGACCATGCGGGACCTGCTCGAGTACGGGAAGATCTCCTCGCTGGAGCCGTCGGAGGGGCGGATCGGCGACGCGGTGTCGGTCGCGGTCGCCTCCTGCGCGCCGCTCGCCCGCGAGCGCGAGGTGCGCTTCGAGGAGCGGATCGACTGCGGGGCCCTCCTCTCCCTCGACTGGCGGCGCGTCGGCGAGGCGCTGCGGAACCTCCTCGAGAACGCCGTGCAGCACTCGCCGCGCGGCGCCGTGGTCGAGGTCGCCGCCCGGGAGCTGGTCGCCGAGGGTGGCCGGCAGCTCGAGCTCACGGTCTCCGACTGTGGCCCGGGCTTCCTGCCCGGCGACCCGCGGCGGGTCTTCGAGCCGTTCTTCACCGCCCGCGACGGGGGCACCGGCCTCGGGCTCGCCATCGTCCGGCGGGTGGCCGAGGTCCACGGGGGCGAGGCGCGCGCCGACAACCGCCCCGGCGGCGGCGCCGTGCTGCGGCTGCTCCTGCCGCTCACCCCGCGCGCCCCGCGCGTGGGCGCGGGGGTGCTGCGTGCGTGAGCCGCAGGTCCTGGTGGTGGACGACGATCCCGCGGTTCGCCAGGCGCTCCAGGGCTTCCTCTCCGGCAACGGCTGCGAGGTCTCGCTGGCCGCGAGCTTCGACGAGGCGCTCGAGGCCTTCCGGACCTCCCCGCCCGACGTGGCGGTGATCGACAACCAGCTCGGCGCGGTGAGCGCGGTGGAGCGGCTGGAGGTGCTGCGGGCGGTGGACGCCGACGTCCCGCTCGTGGTCCTCACCGGTCACGCCTCCATCGACCTGGCGGTCACCGCCGTCAAGAAGGGCGCCGAGCACTTCCTCACCAAGCCGGTGGAGCTCTCGGCGCTGCTCGCGACCATCCAGCGAACCGTGGAGAACCGGCGCTACCGGCGCGAGCACCTCGCGGCGGCCCGCGCCCGCGAGCCGGAGGATCCGTTCCTCGGCACCAGCCCCGCCATCCGGCGGCTGGCGGAGCAGGCCCGGCGCGTGGCCGGCAGCGACAGCCCGCTGCTCCTCCAGGGAGAGACCGGCAGCGGCAAGGGCGTGCTCACGCGCTGGCTGCACGAGCACGGGCCGCGGGCCGGCGAGCCGTTCGTGGACCTGAACTGCGCCGGGCTCTCGCGCGACCTCCTCGAGAGCGAGCTCTTCGGCCACCAGCGGGGCGCCTACACCGGCGCCAGCGCCGCCAAGGCCGGCCTGCTCGAGCTGGCCAACCGCGGCACGGTCTTCCTGGACGAGATCGGCGACATGGACCCGGCGGTCCAGCCGAAGCTCCTCAAGGCGCTCGAGGAGAAGCGCTTCCGCCGGCTGGGCGACGTCCGCGACCGCTGCGTGGACGTCCGGCTGGTCGCGGCCACGCACCGCGACCTGCCGCGGCTGGTCGCGGAGGGGCGGTTCCGCGCCGACCTCTACTTCCGCGTCGCCGCCATCCCGCTGACGCTGCCGCCCCTGCGCGAGCGGAGCGAGGACGTCCCGGCGCTGGCGGCCCGGTTGCTCGAGGGGCTCCCGCGCCACCACGGCGCCGCCCCCTCGCTCTCGCCGGCCGCGATCGACGCGCTGCGCCGGCACTCCTGGCCCGGCAACATCCGCGAGCTGCGCAACGTGCTGGAGCGGGCGGCGCTGCTCGCGCCCGGGCCGGTGCTCGGCCCCGAGGACCTGCTCTTCCAGCCGGCGGCGGCGGCCGGCGGGGAGCCGGACCTCGAGCTCACGCTCTGCGAGGTGGAGCGCCGGCACATCGCCCGCGTCCTCTCGGCCCAGAGCGGGAAGGTGGACGCCGCGGCGCGCCGGCTCGGGGTCCCGCGCAGCTCGCTCTACCAGAAGCTCAAGCAGCACGGCATCTCGCTTCCGAGATCTGGAAGGCCCGTCTGAATCCTGGACGGGCCACCTCGGCCGGCCCCGCGCTCCGCGGCCGGAACCGCGCGCGCCGCGTCGCGGCCGGGCGGTATCGTTCTTGCTACACCGGAGAGGCGCCATGACGTCGAATCCAGGATCGGTCCCCATCGCCAGCCCTCGCAAGAAGGTGCTCGCCGTCGACGACTCGGCCACCGTGCTGCTGGCGGTCGAGCTGCTGCTCGCGCGCGAGCACCAGGTGCTCACCGCGCGCGACGGCGAGGCGGCGCTCGCCCTCGCCCGGTCCGCCCGGCCCGACCTCATCCTGCTCGACGTGGTCATGCCGGGCATGGACGGCTTCGAGACCTGCCGCCGGCTGCGCGCGGCCGAGGAGACCCGCGCCACCCCCGTCATCCTGATCACCACCCGCGGCGAGCTGGAGAGCCTCGAGCGCGGGTACGAGGCCGGCTGCAGCGACTACGTCACCAAGCCGTTCCACGGGCCGGAGCTGCTCGCGAAGGTGCGCAGCTGCCTGGGCGGGTGAGGGAGGGCGACCGTGGAGCGATCGCGAGGCGAGCGACCCGGGGAGCTGGCGGCGGCGCGCGACGCGCTCGATCGCCAGCGCGTGGAGGTGGACCGGCTGCGCGAGCGGCTCGCCGAGCTCGAGGCGGAGCGGCAGCGGGCCTGCGACGAGTACGTGGCCGCGCTCGATCGGGCCACCGAGATCGGGAACCGGTACGTCGCGCTCCACCGGCTCCACGGCAGCATGGACCGGGCGGAGATCCTGGCGGCCATCCGCGAGATCGTCGTGAACCTGGTCGGCTCCGAGGAGCTGGCGATCCTGGAGCGCCGGGGCGATCGGCTCGAGCCGGCGCTGGTCGAGGGCGTCTCGCCGGAGCGGCTCGGCGAGCTGGGCTCCGGCGCGGGCCCCATCGCGCGGGCCGCCGCCGCCGGGCGCGTGCTCGCCGGCGGGGAGGCCGCGGAGCACGGCCTCGCCGCCTGGGTGCCGCTCCGGATCGGGGACGAGGTGGTGGGCGCCATCGCCATCTTCGGGCTGCTGGCGCACAAGCCCGGGCTCGGCGCGGCCGACGCCGCGCTCCTCGAGCTCCTCTCCACCCACGCGGCGCTGGCGCTGCGGCGGGCCGCGCTGCTGGAGGGGGCCGCGTGAACGGGCCGCCGAGGCAGC
>JAJXVM010000007.1 GCA_021782135.1 Myxococcales bacterium
TCTGCGGGCCGCGGCAGCCGGCGGCGGTCCACGCCCTCGCCCACGCGCTCGACGCCGCGCTGGGGAACGCCGGCGCGACGCAGCGCTACCTGCGGCCCGTGCTGAACGACCCCTCCACCGGCCCCGCCGGCCTGGCGGCCCTGGCGGCCGAGGTGAAGGCCGGCAAGGTGGACACGGTGGTGGTGACCGCGGTGAACCCGGTCTACAGCGCCCCGGCCGACGTGGACCTCGAGGACCTGCTCGAGCGCGTGCCGGAGTCCATCTACCTCACCCTCCACGAGGACGAGACCGCCGACGCCTGCTCCTGGCTGCTCGGGGCGAGCCACCCCTACGAGCAGTGGGGCGACACCCGCGGGCCGGACGGGACCGTGACCCTGGCGCAGCCGCTCGTCTCGCCGCTCTTCGAGAGCATGGGGGAGGTGGACCTGCTCGCCGCCTTCCTCGACCAGGCCGACCTCGGCGCCCGCCGTCAGCTGCAGGAGCTCTGGCGGCAGCGGCGGGGCGGCGGGCCGGCCTTCGACGCCGAGTTCGAGCGCTGGCTCGCGTCCGGGCTGGTCCCCGGCACGGCGGCGCCGGACGAGACCCCGCAGGTGCGGTGGGCCGCGGTGGCGCAGGCGCTGCGCGACCTGCCGCCGGCCGGGGCGGGCGGGCTCGAGGTGGGCTTCGTCCCCGACTACAAGGCCCGCGACGGCCGCTTCGCCTCCAACGCCTGGCTGCAGGAGCTCCCGCACCCGGTGAGCAAGATGACCTGGGACAACGCCGCCTACCTGTCGCCCGCCACCGCCGGGAAGCTGCAGCTCGTGGACGGCGACCTGGTCGAGATCCAACTCGCCGGGCGCGCCGTGACCGCGCCGGTCTGGATCCAGCCCGGCCACGCCGACGACGCGCTCACCCTGCCGCTCGGCTACGGGCGCCGCTCCGGCGGGCCGCTGGCGAAGGGGGTCGGCTTCGACGCCGGCCGGCTGCGGCAGGGCCACGCCCCCTGGTTCGCGGCCGGCGCGGCGCTCCGCAAGATCGGCAAGCGCCACCCCTTCGCCGTGACCCAGACCCACTCCTCGATGGAGGGGCGGCCGCTGGCGCTCGACTTCACCGCCGCCGAGTGGCCGCGCGACAAGCACGAGCTCGAGGAGCAGCGCGGCGACCCCGCCAGCCTCATGCCGCCGATGCACGCCTACCAGGAGGAGCAGTACCGCTGGGGCATGGCGGTGGACCTGTCGCGCTGCACCGGCTGCAGCGCCTGCGTCATCGCCTGCCAGTCGGAGAACAACATCCCGGTGGTCGGGAAGGATCAGGTGGCGCGCAGCCGCGAGATGCACTGGCTGCGGATCGACCGCTACTACCAGGGCACCGCCGCCGACCCGGTGGTGCAGCTCGAGCCGGTGGCCTGCGTCCACTGCGAGCTCGCGCCCTGCGAGTACGTCTGCCCGGTCAACGCCACCGTCCAC
Source organism: Myxococcales bacterium (assembly GCA_021782135.1). Taxonomy (GTDB): domain Bacteria; phylum Myxococcota; class Myxococcia; order Myxococcales; family Anaeromyxobacteraceae; genus Anaeromyxobacter_B. The sequence continues at coordinate 1,446 of JAJXVM010000007.1, forward strand.
TCCGACGAGGGGCTGAACGAGATGGTCTACAACCGGTGCGTCGGCACCCGGTACTGCTCGAACAACTGCCCCTACAAGGTGCGGCGGTTCAACTTCCTCGACTACCGCGGCGCCATGGCGCCCACCGAGAAGATGCTGATGAACCCGGAGGTCACGGTGCGGACCCGGGGCGTCATGGAGAAGTGCACCTACTGCGTGCAGCGCATCGAGCGGGCCCGCATCGAGGCGCGCGTGGCCGGGCGGCGCATCCGCGAGCAGGACCTCAAGACCGCCTGCCAGCAGGCCTGCCCCGCCGAGGCGATCGTGTTCGGCAACCTCAACGACCCGCAGGCGCGGGTGACGAAGCTCCACCTCGACGAGCGGCGCTACGACCTGCTCCACGACCTCGGCACCAGGCCGCGCACCGCCTACCTGGCCCGCATCCGCAATCCGAACCCGGACCTCGCATGAGCGTCGAAATCCGCACCCTGGCGCCCCCCGTCGACCCCCTCGAGCCCGGCCCGCTCATCCTCGGCGCGCCGGACGACGGGGAGCTGAACCGCGAGCTCCTCGAGCACGTCTACCATCCGCGGCGCGGGTGGGCCCTGCTGTTCCTCGTCGCGGCCGGCGGCACCGGCCTGCTGGTGCTCGGGATCACCGTCACCCTGCTGGTGGGCATCGGCGCCTGGGGCAACAACATCCCGGTCGCCTGGGCCTTCGGCATCATCAACTTCGTCTGGTGGATCGGGATCGGGCACGCCGGGACGCTCATCAGCGCCATCCTGCTCCTCTTCCAGCAGAAGTGGCGGACCAGCATCAACCGCTTCGCCGAGGCCATGACCCTGTTCGCGGTCATGCAGGCCGGCCTCTTCCCGCTCATCCACGTCGGCCGCCCCTGGTTCGCCTACTGGCTGTTCCCGTACCCGGCGACGCTCGGCGTCTGGCCGAACTTCAAGAGCCCGCTCATCTGGGACGTCTTCGCGGTCTCCACCTACTTCACCGTCTCGCTGCTCTTCTGGTACCTGGGGCTCATCCCCGATCTGGCCGCGCTGCGCGACACCGCGCGCGGGGTGTGGCGCCGGCGCGTGTACGGGGTGTTCGCGCTCGGCTGGCGCGGCTCGGCGCGCGCCTGGCGCCACTACCGGATCGCCTACCTGCTCCTCGCCGGCCTCGCCACGCCGCTCGTCCTCTCGGTGCACACCATCGTGAGCTTCGACTTCGCGGTGGCGCAGCTGCCGGGCTGGCACACCACCATCTTCCCGCCCTACTTCGTGGCCGGCGCGGTCTTCTCCGGGTTCGCGATGGTGCTCACGCTCATCATCCCGGCCCGCAAGCTGCTCGGGCTCGAGCGCGTCATCACCCTGCGCCACGTCGAGACCATGACCAAGGTGCTCCTCGCCACCGGGCTGATGGTCGCCTACGGCTACCTCGTGGAGCACTTCATCGCCTGGTACTCCGGCAACCCCTACGAACAGTACGTCTTCATCAACCGGGCCACCGGCCCGTACGCGCCGGTCTACTGGCTGATGATCTTCTGTAACGTCGTGCTGCCGCAGATCTTCTGGTTCAAGCAGGCGCGGACCAGCCTGGTGGTGATCTGGGTGGCCTCGGTGCTCATCAACGTGGGGATGTGGTGCGAGCGCTTCATCATCATCGTGACCTCGCTGCACCGCGACTTCCTCCCCTCGTCCTGGTCCATCTACAAGCCCACCTGGGTGGACTGGAGCATCCTCTTCGGCACCATCGGCTTCTTCTCCTTCCTCTTCCTGCTCTTCGTCCGCTTCCTGCCGGCGGTGGCCATCACCGAGGTGAAGGAGCTGCGGCACGAGCTGGCGGCCCACGGCCCCGCCGCCGGCCACGACGCGGTGGGCGTGCCCCTCGCCGAGGAGGAGAGCCAGTCATGAGCCAGGGCGCGCCCCTCCGACGCACCTTCGTCCTCGCCGAGTTCGCCGGGCCCGAGCCGCTCTTCGCCGCGGCCCGCAAGGTGCGCGCGGCCGGGCACACCGAGCTCGACGCCCACATGCCGTACCCGGTGCACGGGGCCGACGAGGCGCTCGGGCTCAAGCGCTCGCCGGTGCCGATCATCGCCCTGGTGGGCGGCCTCGCCGGCGTGGTCTCCGCCTACCTCATGGCGTGGTGGATGAACGCGGTGGACTTCCGGATCAACGTCGCCGGACGGCCCTTCGACGCCCTCCCGGCCTTCGTGCCCATCATGTTCGAGCTCGGGGTCCTCTTCGCCTCGCTCGCCATCTTCGTGAGCGCGATCTTCCTCTTCGGCCTGCCCCGGGTGCACCACCCGGTCTTCGAGCTGGACGAGTTCCGCTCGGCCTCGGTGGACAAGTTCTGGCTCTCCGTCCGGACCACGCCCGACGCGGTGGCGCCGCTCCGGGAGGAGCTCGAGCGCGCCGGCGCGAGCTACGTGGGGTCGGTGGAGGGCGAGCCATGAGCCGCGCCCTCCCGCTGCTGCTCTGCGCGCTCTGCGCCTGCCAGGTCTTCGACCCGATGCAGTGGCAGCAGAAGTACAAGCCCTACCGCGGCACCACCTTCTTCCCGGACGGCGTCTCCATGCTGCCGCCGCCGCCGGGGACGGTCCCGTGGCGGGGGGCGGTGCAGCCGGCGGTCGCCACCGGGCTCGGGCCGGACGGCAAGTTCCTGGCGGTCGCGCCCGTCCCGCTCACGCGCGGGCTGCTCGAGACCGGGCGGCGCAAGTTCGACCAGACCTGCGCCATCTGCCACGGGCTGGTCGGCGACGGCGAGAGCATGGTCGCCAAGAACATGTCGCTGCGCCCGCCGCCCTCGATCCACCTCAAGCGCGGTTTCCCGGACGGCTACTTCTACCAGGTGGTCACCAACGGCTTCGGCCTCATGCCCTCCTACGCCGCCGAGCTGACGGTCGAGGAGCGCTGGGCGGTGGTGGCGTACGTGCGGGCCCTGCAGCTCTCGCAGAGCGCGCGCGTCGAGCAGCTGCCGGTCGAGCAGCGGCGCAGGATCGAGGAGGGGCGGCGGCCATGAAGATCTCCCCCTGGCAGGGCGGCGGGCGGGCCATCGGGATCGCCACCGCGGTGGCGGTGGCGGGGCTGGGGCTCACCGCCCTCGGCGCCGCCTTCGACCCGCGCCGCGCCCTCTGGGCCTACCTGGTGGCCTTCACCGACTGGGTGGGGATCGCGGTGGCGGCCCTCATCCTGCTCATGTCCTTCCACGCCGCCAACGCGCGCTGGCCGGTGGCGGTGCGCCGGGTGCTGGAGGTGATCCCGCTCTCGACGGCGCTCTTCCTGGTGCTCTTCCTGCCGGTGCTCCTCGGGGCGAGGGAGCTCTTCCCCTGGGCCGGTCCGCAGCAGCTCGCCGGCGAGGCGCAGCGGGCGATGGAGCACCGCAAGAGCTGGCTCAACCTCCCCTTCTTCACCGTCCGGGCCGCCTTCTACTTCGCCGTCTGGATCGGCTTCTCGCACCTCTTCCACCGCTGGTCGGTGGAGCAGGACCGGAGCGGCGCCCCGGGCCTCTCGCTCAAGGCGCACCGGCTCGGCGCGGGGGGCCTGCCGCTGCTCGCGCTCACGCTCACCTTCGCCGCCTTCGACTGGTGGATGAGCCTGACCCCGCAGTTCTACTCCACCATCTTCGGCGTCTACTACTTCGCCGGCAGCTTCGACGCCGCCATCGCGGTGCTGATCATCGCCGCCGCCTGGGGGCGCCGCGAGGGGATCTTCGGCGGCGCGCTCACCACGGCCCACTTCCACAGCCTGGGGAAGCTGCTGCTCGCCTTCACCGCGTTCTGGGCCTACATCGCCTTCTCGCAGTTCCTGCTCATCTGGATCGCCAACATCCCCGAGGAGGTGCCCTGGTACCAGGTCCGCAACCGCGGGGCCTGGCTGCCGGTCGGCGTCTTCCTGGCGCTCTTCCACTTCGTGGTGCCGTTCTTCGTGCTGCTCTCGCGCCGGATCAAGCGCGAGCCGGAGAAGCTGCAGTGGGTGGCCGCCTGGATCCTGGTGGTCCACTTCGTGGACGTCTACTGGGTGGTGATGCCGCACCTCTCCCCGGCGGCGCCCCACCCGCACTTCACCGACCTCACCGCGCTGCTCGGCGTGGGCGGGGCGGCGGTCGCCTTCACGCTCTGGCGGCTGCGCGGGCGCAGCGCGGTGCCGGTCGGCGATCCATATCTCCAGGAGTCCTTGAGGTACGACCCGCGATGACCGAGACCTCCCACCCCCGCGACGGCCGGCCGACCGCCGTCGAGCCCGACGTCATCTCCAGCCGGAAGCTGGTCACGATCGGGATCGGGGCGGCGCTGCTGTTCCTGCTCGCCTCGCTCGCCGCCACGCGCCTCCTGCTGATCCGCCGCGAGGAGCTCAACCCCGAAGGGCCGCCTCCCTACCCCAGCGAGCTGGGGAAGCCCAAGATCGGCCTCGTGGAGCAGCAGCTGTTCGAGCGGTCGCGGCGGGCCCGGGAGCTGATGGAGAAGCAGCAGGCGTGGCTGGCCGGCTACGGCTGGGTCGACCGGGAACACGGGGTGATCCACATCCCCATCGACGAGGCCATGGAGCGGCTGCTCCGGGGGGAGCGCCCGTGACCGCCCTCCTCCTCCGGCGCGCCGCGCGCCCGCTCACCGCCGCGCTCCTCGTCTCCCTGATGCTCGCCGGCCCCGCCCGCGCGGCCGACCCGGCCGACGACGCCGACGACGCCTCCTCCACCACGCCCGACATCCTGCGCGGGGTGGACATCGACGAGAAGCTCGGCGCCGCCGTCCCGGCCGACGCCCGCTTCGTGGACGCCGACGGACGCCCGGTGCGGCTGGGCGACTGGCTCGGGCGGGGCAAGCCGGTGGTGCTGGTCCTCGCCTACTACAACTGCCCGATGCTCTGCGGGCTGGTGCTGGGCGGCGCGGCGCGCTCCATGCGCCAGAGCGGCCTCGAGCTCGGGAAGGACTTCCTCGCCGTGACGGTGAGCTTCGACCCCCGCGAGACGCCGTCGCTGGCGCTCGACCGGCAGGCCGGGTACCTGCAGGCGGTCGGCAAGCCGGACGCGAAGCGCAGCTGGGCGTTCCTCACCGGCCAGGAGCCCGACATCCAGGCGCTCACGCGCTCGGTGGGATTCCACTACAGGTACGACCCGAAGACGAAGCAGTTCGCCCACGCGGCCGCCATCCTGGTGCTCACGCCCGAGGGTCGGGTGTCGCGCTACCTGTACGGCATCGAATTCCCGCCCAAGGACCTGCGGCTGGCGCTGGTGGAGGCGGGCGGCGGGCGGGTCGGGACCACCTTCGACCGCGTGCTGCTCACCTGCTACCGCTACGACGCGGCCGGGCGCCAGTACAAGCCCTACGTGTTCGGCTTCATCCGCGCGGGCGGGCTGCTGGTCTTCTTCGCGCTCGCCGGCGCGCTCGCCATGTTCTGGCGGCGCGAGGTGAAGGAGAAGACCGCGTGAACGAGCTCATGCGCCGCATGCTGTTCCTCCCCGAGCAGGCGTCGCAGTACGCCCGGGACGTGGACCGGCTCCACTACTTCGTCATCACCACCACCATGATCGCCGCCACCGGGGTGGGCCTCACGGTGCTCTGGTTCTTCATCCGCTTCCGCCGCCGGTCCGAGGCGCAGACCACCCCCCGGGTCGAGCCCAAGACCATCCACGAGGTGCTCTTCATCGGGGTGCCGCTCAGCTTCTTCCTGCTCTGGTTCGCCATCGGCTTCCCGCAGTACGTCCGGCTGCAGACGCCGCCGCGCGACGCCATGGACGTCTACGTCCAGGCGAAGAAGTGGATGTGGAAGTTCTCCTACGCGGGCGGGCCGAACGGCATCGACGTGCTGCACGTGCCCGCCGGGCGCCCGGTGCGCCTGCTCCTCACCAGCCGCGACGTCATCCACTCCTTCTTCGTGCCGGCCCTGCGGCTCAAGCAGGACGTGCTCCCCGGGCGCTACACCCAGACCTGGTTCAACGCCGACAAGCCGGGGCGCTACGAGCTCTTCTGCGCCGAGTACTGCGGCATGGGGCACTCGGCCATGCTCGGCGAGGTGGTGGTGATGAGGCCCGAGGAGTTCGACGCCTGGCTGGCCGACGCCCGCCGCTCCGGCAGCCCCGCGGTGGACGCCGCCATGACCGAGGAGGAGCACGCCGACCCGCGCCAGAGCCTGACGCAGCAGGGGGAGCGGCTCGCCGCGGAGTACGGCTGCTTCAAGTGCCACACGGTGGACGGCACCCGCCACATCGGCCCCACCTGGCTCGACCTCTACCGGAAGACGGAGAAGCTGAGCGACGGCAAGACGGTGCTGGCCGACGAGGGGTACCTCACCGAGTCGATGATGGACCCGCGCGCCAAGATCGTGGCCGGCTACCAGCCGGTGATGCCCACCTACCAGGGCAAGATCCCGGCGCCGGAAGTCGCGGCGATCGTGGAGTTCATCAAGTCGCTGCGGACGGATGCCGTGAAGGTGGAGCCGTCCAAGGGACCGGTCTATGCCCCCATCCGAAAGTAGCGTGGTCCACGACGCGCCCGCCTCGGCCGGGAGCGCGGTCTACAACACGCCGAACTACCTGAACGCCGAGATCGGCGTCCGCTCCTGGCTGCTCACGCGCGACCACAAGCGGATCGCGATCATGTACCTGGTGCTCACCACCAGCGCCTTCGCGCTCGGCGGGATCTTCGCCATGCTGATCCGGATCGAGCTGCTCACGCCCGGCCCGACCATCATGAGCGCGCTCACCTACAACCGCATGTTCACGCTCCACGGCGTGATCATGATCTTCCTCTTCATGGTGCCGGCCATCCCCGGCATCTTCGGCAACTTCTTCCTGCCGCTCATGCTGGGGGCGCAGGACGTGGCCTTCCCGCGGCTCAACCTGCTCTCGGTCTACCTGTACCTGACCGGCGCGGTGATCGCGGTCTGGGGGATGATCCACGGCGGCGCCGACACCGGCTGGACCTTCTACGCCCCCTACAGCACCACCACGCCGACGCAGGTCGTGCCCATCCTGCTCGGCGCCTTCGTCGTCGGCTTCTCGTCGATCGTCACCGGCATCAACTTCATCGTCACCACCCACACCATGCGCGGGCCCGGGCTCACCTGGAACCGCATGCCGCTCTTCGTCTGGTCGATCTACGCCACCAGCGTCATCCAGGTGCTGGCCACCCCGGTGCTCGGGATGGTGCTGCTGCTGGTGGCCATCGAGCACGCCTTCGGGTTCGGGATCTTCGACCCGGCGCGCGGCGGCGACCCGGTGCTGTTCCAGCACCTCTTCTGGTTCTACTCCCACCCGGCGGTCTACATCATGGTGCTGCCGGCCATGGCGGTCATCAGCGAGGTGGTCTGCGCCTTCGCCCGCAAGAACATGTTCGGCTACAAGGCGGTGGCCTACAGCTCGCTCGGCATCGCCTTCGTGGGCTTCTTCACCTGGGGGCACCACCTCTTCACCTCGGGGCAGTCCACCTTCGACGCCGGCATCTTCGGCGTGCTCTCGATGTTCGTGGGCATCTTCACCGCCATCAAGGTCTTCAACTGGACGGCCACCCTGTACCAGGGCGCCATCAAGTTCACCGCGCCGTTCGCCTACGTGTGCGGCTTCCTCTTCTTCCTGGTGTTCGGCGGCATGACCGGCGTGGCGCTCGCGACGGTGTCGCTCGACGTGCACTGGCAGGACACCTACTTCGTGGTGGCCCACTTCCACTTCATCATGGTGGGCGGCACGATCATGGCCTTCCTCGCCGCCATCCACTACTGGTGGCCGAAGATGTTCGGCCGGATGTACTCGGAGGGCTGGGCGCTGGTGGCGGCCTGCCTCATCATCCTCGGCTTCAACGCCACCTTCATCCCGCAGTTCCTGCTCGGCAACATGGGCATGCCGCGGCGGTACTACTCGTACCCGGCGCAGTTCTGGCCGCTCAACGTGGCCTCCACCGCCGGCGCCAGCCTGCTCGCCTTCGGCTTCCTCCTGGTCCTGACCTACCTCCTCATCTCGCTGCGGCACGGGAAGGTGGCCGGCCCGAACCCCTGGGGCTCGCGCGGCTTCGAGTGGAACACCCCGTCCCCGCCGTCGGCGCTCAACTTCCCGGTGCCGCCGGTCTTCACCCACGGTCCACACGACTACACCACCGGCGCCGAGACCCCGCCCGAGGCGCCCGGGGAGCCCGAGCATGCCTGAGCTCACCGCCCGCGCCGCGCCGCCGCTCGCGCACCACTTCGTCGACATGCGCCAGCAGACCGAGGCGGCGCGCCTCGGGATGTGGCTCTTCCTGGCGAGCGAGGTGCTGCTCTTCACCGGCCTCTTCACCGCCTACTCGATCTACCGCTACCTCTACGCCGGGGTGTTCGAGGAGGCGAGCCGCAAGGGCGTGGAGCTCTGGGCGGGCACGACCAACACCTTCGTGCTCATCACCTCGTCGCTGACGGTGGCGCTCGCCATCCACTTCGCCCGGCTCGGGCGCGGGAAGCTGGCGGCCGCGCTGCTCGGGGTCTCGCTCCTGCTCGGCTGCGCCTTCCTCGGGATCAAGGCGATCGAGTACGCCAACCACTTCCACGAGGGGCAGCTGCCCGGGAAGTTCTACACCTTCGCCGAGGTGCAGGGGCCGGGCGCGAGCATGTTCTTCACGCTCTACTTCATCATGACCGGCCTGCACGGGCTGCACGTGATCGCCGGCATGACGGTGCTCGCCGTCATGGCGGTGCGCGCCTGGCGGGAGGAGTTCGGGCCCGAGCACTACGCGCCCATCGAGATCGCCGGGCTCTACTGGCACCTGGTGGACCTCATCTGGATCTTCCTCTACCCGCTGCTCTACCTCATCTGAGCGAGAGGGCCGACGCATGCCCAACGGAGAACACCAGACGGCGCTCGAGCCGCACCACGGGGCGGGGCGGTACGTCGCGGTCTGGGTGGCGCTCTGCGCCCTGACCGTCGGCACCCTCCTCGCCTCGCGGCTCAGCCTCGGGCCCCCGTGGCACCTGCTGGTGGCGCTGGCCATCGCCGCGGCCAAGGCCGGGCTGGTGGCGCTCTTCTTCATGCACCTCTGGGATCAGCCCGGGGTGAACCGGCTGGTGTTCGCCACCTCGCTGGTGTTCGTGGCGCTGCTCATCGGGCTGGTGCTCCTCGACAGCGCCACCCGGTTCCCGCTCGCCAACCCGCCGAACGAGCGGACGCTGCGCTTCGAGCCGCCGAGCTTCGAGACCCACGTCCAGCCCGGCGAGCGGGAGCAGGGGGAGCCGGGCGCCATCGGCCGGCCCCCGGCGCGCGAGTGACCGATTGCCCCGGCGCCGTCGCGGCCTGGCGGCGGCGCTCCCGGAGGTGGTGAGCTGAGGGCCTGTGGCGGCGCTCAGCGGGGCGAGCGGCCGAAGCGCTCCTCGGCGAGCGCCTCCTGGAGGAGCCGGTCGGCCTCGGAGAAGCAGCAGAGCACGACCCGCCGGAGCCCGGGGAAGCGGGCCAGGCCCGAGCCGACCTCCCCGAGCGCGATGCGCGCCGCCGGCTCCCGGGGGAAGCCGTAGACGCCGGTCGAGATGGCGGGGAAGGCGATGCTGGCGAGCTCGCGCTCGGCGGCGAGCCGCAGGCCCTCGCGGTAGCAGCGGGCCAGCAGCTCGGGCTCGCCGTCCCGGCCGCCGTGCCAGACCGGACCGACCGCGTGGAAGACGTACCTCGCCGGGAGCGCGTGGCCGCCGGTCACCTTCACCTCCCCGGTCTCGGCGCCGCCGAGCGCGCGGCACTCCTCGAGCAGGCCCGGGCCGGCCGCGCGGTGGATGGCCCCGTCCACCCCGCTCCCGCCGAGGAGCGAGGTGTTGGCGGCGTTCACGATCGCGTCCACCGCGAGCGTGGTGATGTCGGCGCGGAGGATCTCGAGCCGCTGGTCGAGGAAGAGGGCCATGGCCCGATCCTAGCCGCGCGGACGTCGCCGGGGCGAGCCCTCGCTCCGCCGGTCGCCTCCGCCGGGCAGCTCCTCGACGAGGCGCGACTCCATCGGCGGGAAGGGCGGCGGGAGGGGGAGGCTCAACTCCGGCCAGATCATGCACTAGGTTGGGGTCCGGCTCCGCCGCGCCAGCCTCCCGAAGGAGCCATCCCGCTTGACCCGACCGGGCTACATCGGGAAAACTGGAAGGTCCCGCCGCACAGGTACTTTTCGAGATGGACGAAGGTGAGATGACACAGACCGGGTATCCCCAGAAGCAAGGGCTCTACGATCCGCAGAACGAGAAGGATTCCTGCGGCTTCGGGTTCGTGGTCGACCTCCAGGCCCGGCGGTCGCACGCCATCGTCCAGAAGGCGATCCAGGTGCTCGTGAACCTCGAGCACCGGGGCGCGGCGGGCAGCGAGAAGAACTCCGGGGACGGCGCCGGCCTGCTGATCCAGATCCCGCACCGCTTCCTCGAGCAGGAGCTCGCGAAGCAGGGCATCTCCCTGCCCGAGCCGGGCGAGTACGGCGTGGGCATGGTCTTCCTGCCGCGCGACCCGCAGAGCCGGCTCGCCTGCGAGCAGCGCTTCGAGCAGGTGGTCCGCGACGAGGGCCAGGAGGTCCTCGGCTGGCGCGACGTCCCCACCGACAACGCCAGCCTGGGCCCGACCGCCAAGGCGAGCCAGCCCGTCGTCCGGCAGCTCTTCGTGCGCCGCGTGAGCGGCCTCGGGCGCGACGAGCTCGCCTTCGAGCGCAAGCTCTACGTCGTCCGCCGCCTGGTGGAGAAGGCGGTGGCGCGCTCGGCCATCCCGGGCCGCGAGGCCTTCTACGTCCCGAGCCTCTCGGCGCGCACCCTGGTCTACAAGGGGATGCTCAACGCCAACCAGCTCGCGTCCTTCTTCCCGGACCTCTCCGATCCGGCGATGGAGTCGGCGCTGGGCATGGTGCACTCGCGCTTCTCGACCAACACCTTCCCGAGCTGGTCGCGCGCCCACCCGTACCGCTTCATCTCGCACAACGGCGAGATCAACACCCTGCGCGGCAACATCAACTGGATGCACGCGCGCCAGAGCATGATGTCCTCGCGCCTCTTCGGCGAGGACCTCAAGAAGGCGCTCACCGTGGTGGACACCGAGGGCAGCGACTCGGCCATGTTCGACAACGTGCTCGAGCTGCTGACGCTGTCCGGGCGCTCGCTCCCGCACGCCATGATGATGATGGTGCCGGAGCCGTGGAGCCGGCACGAGTCGATGAGCCCGGAGAAGAAGGCCTTCTACGAGTTCCACTCCTGCATCATGGAGCCGTGGGACGGCCCGGCCTCCATCGCCTTCACCGACGGCCGGCTCATCGGCGCGGTGCTCGACCGCAACGGCCTGCGCCCCTCGCGCTACTACGTCACCAAGGACGACATGGTGGTGATGGCGTCCGAGGTGGGCGTCCTCGACATCCCGCCCGAGCGCGTCCTCCGGAAGGGCCGGCTGCAGCCCGGCCGCATGTTCCTGGTGGACCTGGCCGAGAAGCGCATCCTCGGCGACGACGAGGTGAAGCAGAAGATCGCCGGCGAGCACCCCTACCGGAAGTGGCTCGACGAGAACCTGGTGGAGCTGGCGGAGCTGCCGCCGCCCCCCTCGGTGATCGAGCCCGATCACGAGACGGTGCTGCGCCGCCAGGAGGCCTTCGGCTACACCGCCGAGGACGTCCGGATGCTCATCACCCCCATGGCGAGCACCGCCACCGAGCCCATCGGCTCGATGGGCACCGACACCCCGCCGGCGGTCCTCTCGCAGAAGCCGCAGCTGCTCTACAACTACTTCCAGCAGCTCTTCGCCCAGGTGACCAACCCCCCGGTGGACGCCATCCGCGAGGAGCTCATCATGGCGGTGGACACCGCCATCGGGCCCGAGGGGAACCTGCTCGAGCCCGGGCCGGAGTCGGCCCGCCAGGTCGGCCTGCCCACCCCGCTGCTCCGCAACGAGGAGCTGGAGAAGTTCCGGCAGCTCGACGGGACGGCCGCCTCGCACGGCTTCAAGAGCCTCACCCTCCCCATGCTGTTCAAGGTGCGGGACGGCGGGGCCGGGCTGCGCAAGGCGCTCGAGGACCTGCGCTGGAAGTGCTCCGAGGCGATCGCCGAGGGGCACAACATCATCATCCTCTCCGACCGCGGCCTCGACGAGGAGCACGCGCCCATCCCGGCGCTGCTGGCGGTGGCGGCGGTGCAGCACCACCTGCTCCGCGAGGGCTCGCGCACCCGCGTCGGCCTGGTGCTCGAGACCGGCGAGCCGCGCGAGGTGCACCAGTTCGCGCTCCTCATCGGCTACGGCGCGTCGGCGGTGAACCCCTACCTCGCCTTCGAGACCATCCACGACCAGATCCGGCTCGGGATGATCGAGGGCATCGACGCCGAGACCGCCGAGAAGAAGTACGTGAAGGCGGTCAACAAGGGCATCGTCAAGGTCTGCTCCAAGATGGGCATCTCGACCATCCAGAGCTACCACGGGGCCCAGGTGTTCGAGGCCGTCGGCCTGAACCAGGACTTCGTGGACGAGTACTTCACCTGGACCGCCACCCGCATCGGCGGCGTGGGCATCGACGTGGTGGCGAAGGAGGTCAAGCTCCGGCACGACCGCGCCTACCCGCCGAAGCGGCCCATCGTCCACAAGCAGCTCGGCACCGGCGGGCAGTACCAGTACCGGGCCGACGGCGAGCAGCACCTCTTCAACGCCGAGACCATCCACAAGCTGCAGTACGCCTGCCGCAGCGGGAGCTACGAGGTCTTCAAGGAGTACTCCGGCCTCGTGAACCGCATCTCCACCGACCTCTGCACCCTGCGCGGCCTCATGGACTTCGTGCCGCCGCCCAGGCCGGTGCCCATCGAGGAGGTGGAGCCGGTCGAGTCGATCATGCGCCGCTTCAAGACCGGCGCCATGAGCTACGGCTCGATCAGCAAGGAGGCGCACGAGACCCTCGCGGTCGCCATGAACCGGATCGGCGGCAAGTCGAACACCGGCGAGGGCGGCGAGGACCCGGCCCGCTATCAGCTCGAGGCGAACGGCGACTCCAAGAACAGCGCCATCAAGCAGGTGGCGAGCGGCCGCTTCGGCGTGACCAGCGACTACCTGGTCCACGCCAAGGAGCTGCAGATCAAGATGGCCCAGGGGGCCAAGCCGGGCGAGGGCGGCCAGCTCCCCGGCACCAAGGTCTACCCCTGGATCGCCAAGACCCGGCACTCGACCGCCGGGGTGGGGCTCATCTCGCCGCCGCCGCACCACGACATCTACTCGATCGAGGACCTGGCGCAGCTCATCCACGACCTCAAGAACGCCAACCACCAGGCCCGCATCTCGGTGAAGCTGGTGGCCGAGGTGGGGGTGGGCACCATCGCCGCCGGCGTCGCCAAGGCGCACGCCGACGTGGTGCTCATCTCCGGGTACGACGGCGGCACCGGCGCCTCGCCGCTCACCTCCATCAAGCACGCCGGCATCCCCTGGGAGCTCGGGCTCGCCGAGACCCACCAGGTGCTGGTGCTCAACAACCTCCGCAGCCGCATCGCGGTGGAGTGCGACGGCCAGCTCAAGACCGGCCGCGACGTGGTCATCGCCGCCCTGCTCGGCGCCGAGGAGTTCGGCTTCGCCACCGCGCCGCTGGTGGTGATGGGCTGCGTGATGATGCGCAAGTGCCACCTCAACACCTGCCCGGTGGGGGTGGCCACGCAGGACCCGCTCCTGCGCAAGCGCTTCACCGGCGATCCGGCCCACGTCGTGAACTTCATGCGCTTCCTGGCGCAGGAGGTCCGCGAGTACATGGCCGAGCTGGGCTACCGCACCATCGACGAGATGGTCGGCCGCTCGGAGCGGCTGGAGATGCGCCGGGCGGTGGACCACTGGAAGGCCCGCAACCTCGACTTCTCCCGCATCCTCTTCAAGCCCACGGTGCCGAAGCACTACGGCCGCACCTGCCAGATCCCGCAGGACCACGGGCTCGACGAGGCGCTCGACACCACCACGCTGCTCGAGCTCTGCCGCCCGGCGCTGGAGGACAAGAAGCCGGTGCAGGCCACGCTCCCCATCCGCAACGTCAACCGGGTGGTGGGCACCATGGTCGGCAGCGAGCTGACCCGGCGCCACGGGCCCCAGGGGCTGCCGGAGGACACCATCCGGCTGCACTTCCAGGGCTCGGCGGGCCAGAGCTTCGGGGCCTTCGCGCCGCGGGGCCTGACCCTCACCCTCGAGGGCGACGCCAACGACTACATCGGCAAGGGGCTCTCCGGCGGCAAGCTGGTGGTCTTCCCGCCCAAGGAGAGCACCTTCGTCGCCGAGGAGAACGTCATCATCGGCAACGTGGCCCTCTACGGCGCCACCTCCGGCGAGGCCTTCTTCCGCGGCGTCGCCGGCGAGCGCTTCGCGGTCCGCAACTCCGGCGCCCACGCGGTGGTGGAGTCGGTGGGCGATCACGGCTGCGAGTACATGACCGGCGGGCGGGTGGTGGTGCTCGGGCCGACCGGGCGCAACTTCGCCGCCGGCATGTCGGGCGGCATCGCCTTCGTGGTGGACGAGGACGGGCTCTTCGGCAAGCGCTGCAACCGCGAGCTGGTGGGCCTCTCCCGCATCGAGGACGAGGAGGAGATCGCGCTCGTGAAGGGGCTGATCTCGAAGCACGCCCTCTACACCGGCTCGACCCGCGCCCGGGCCATCCTCGAGGGCTGGGGCGAGTGGCTGCCGCGCATCGTGCGGGTGATGCCGAACGACTACCGGCGGGTGGTGGAGGCGCAGGCCAGGATGCGCGAGAAGGGGCTCTCGCCGGAGGAGGCCGAGATGGCCGCCTTCGAGCTGAACACGCACGACGCGATGCGGGTGGGTGGAAACTAGTCATGGGAAAGCCGACGGGATTCATGGAGTACCAGCGGGAGCCGGCGCACACCCGCCCGCCCGAGGAGCGCGTCCGGGACTGGAGCGAGGCGCACCCGCCCTACGCCGAGGAGACGCTCCGGACGCAGGCCTCGCGCTGCATGGACTGCGGCGTGCCCTTCTGCCACACCGGCGTGCTCATCGCCGGGATGGCCTCGGGCTGCCCCGTCAACAACCTCATCCCGGAGTGGAACGACCTCGTCTACCGGGGCCAGTGGCGTGAGGCGCTCATCCGCCTGCACAAGACCAACAACTTCCCCGAGTTCACCGGGCGGGTCTGCCCGGCGCCCTGCGAGGGGAGCTGCACGGTCGGGCTCGACGGCCAGCCGGTCACCATCAAGAACATCGAGGTGAGCATCATCGACCGGGCCTTCGAGGAGGGCTGGGTCAAGCCGCAGCCGCCGCAGGCGCGCACCGGCAAGCGGGTGGCGGTGGTGGGCTCCGGCCCGGCCGGCCTGGCCTGCGCCGCCCAGCTCAACAGGGCCGGCCACTCGGTGACCGTCTTCGAGCGCGCCGACCGCATCGGCGGCCTGCTCATGTACGGCATCCCGAACATGAAGCTCGACAAGGGCGTGGTGGAGCGGCGCGTGCGGCTGCTGGCCGACGAGGGCGTGCGCTTCATCACCGGCACCGAGGTGGGCAAGTCCTTCCCCGCCAGCCGGCTGCTCTCCGACTTCGACGCCGCGGTGCTCTGCGGCGGCGCCACCCAGGCGCGCGACCTCCCGGTGGAGGGGCGGAACCTCCAGGGCATCCACCTCGCCATGGAGTTTTTGGCCGCCAACACCAAGAGCCTGCTCGACTCGAAGCTCGAGGACGGCAGGTACATCAGCGCCAAGGGCAAGCACGTGGTGGTGATCGGCGGCGGCGACACCGGCACCGACTGCGTCGGCACCTCGCTGCGGCACGGCGCGAAGAGCGTCACCCAGCTCGAGATCCTGCCGCGCCCGCCCGACCAGCGGGCGCCCAGCAACCCCTGGCCGCAGTGGCCCAAGGTCTACAAGATGGACTACGGGCAGGAGGAGGCGGCGGCGCTCTTCGGCGCCGACCCGCGGCAGTACCTCGTGAACACCCGCCGCTTCGTCGGCGACGCGGCCGGCCACGTGAAGGAGATGGCGATCTTCGACGTGGAGTGGGGCAAGGACGCCCAGGGCCGCTTCGTCCCCAAGGAGAAGCCCGGCACCGAGCGCGTCCTCCCCGCCGACCTGGTGCTGCTCGCCCTCGGCTTCGCCGGCCCGGAGAAGGGCGGCATGCTCGCCGACCTGGGCGTGAAGCTCGACGAGCGCGGCAACGTCTGGACCGACGCCGAGAAGATGACCAGCGTCCCCGGCGTCTTCGCCGCCGGCGACATGTCCCGCGGCCAGTCGCTGGTGGTCTGGGCCATCCACGAGGGGCGCAAGGCCGCCCGCGGCGTGGACAAGTACCTCATGTACGGGGAGACGGTGCTGCCGTAGGCGGCGCCGCGCCTCTCCCGCGGTTCACGGGCCGCGCTCCGGGCTTCGGAGCGCGGCCTCTTCGTTTGAAGCGCACGCGCGCGAGAGCCACTGGTCATCCTTGACCCAGGGCCGCGCCCCGGCACCGCTCCATGTGCTCCCGCCCGAAGATCGCCTCGGCGTGGAGCAGGTTGTGGGTCCTGCAGCGCAGGCGCAGGTTGTCGATGCTCGGCGGTCCGCCGAGCGCGGCGGGGACGACGTGGTCGAGCTCGAGCTTCCAGCGGCTGCCGCAGCGGGTGCCGTCGGGCGCGGTGAAGGTGCAGCAGCCGGCGTCGCGGGCCCAGACGGTGCGCCGGACGGACGCGGGGATGGCGCGGGGCGATGTGGCAGGGATGGTCGGGGCGGTGTTGCGTGGGCGCGCGGGCGGGAGCGCGCCCTTGCGCCGCGCGTGGGTCTCGACGGCGCAGCGGAGCGCTTCCTTGAGCACCGAGGCGAGGTCGCCCTTCGGGATCTTGTGGGCAAGGAGGGCGGCGAGCGTCTCGAGGTCGGCCTTGGCCTGCGGATCCAGGGTGACCCGCAGCGACCACTGATCGGTCGAGGCGGCGCGCACCTCGGGACGGTTCCCTTGAGCTGTCTCGCTTGGCCTTGAAGGAGAAGCGTCCGGCTGCGGGGGCGGGACCGTTGATCGTGCGAGGTCGGGCTGCGCGGAGGCAGGCGTCGGCTGGGCTCGGCCATCGACGGGAGCAGCAACGGGCTGGGTGGGCTGGGGCGCGAGCGGTAGCGGGGCCGAAGCGACCGGCAGCTTCCGGAGCCCGTCCGCGGGAGCAGGCCGCGGCTTCACCGACGCGACGATCGCCTCGACCTCGGCCTTGGTCTTGAACTCCGCCCGCCCGGCCAGCTCCTCCACGTTCTCCTCTGTGAGGACCGGGCCGAGCTGGCACAGGGTGGAGAGGCAGAGCCGCCCGTCCCGCAGGGCGCCGTCGAGCCGGGGAAACCGGCGGAGGACGCGCATCGCGCCGATGCGCCGGCCGGCGGCGCCCTCCCGCAGGTGGAGGGCGCGAAGGCAGTACTCCCAGAGCGAAGGGTAGCCCAGCTCGGCGAACGAACGCCGTCGATCGAGCTCGTCCAGGTGGGCGAGGAAGTCCGCCTGCACGTTCCGCTCCTCGCCGGCGAGCGATGCGAGCTTTTGCGACAGGGCGCGCGCATCGAGCGACGACAGATCCGCAATGGCCATGGTGTCCCCCCTTGATTGCGACCATGGTAACGCCGGTTTTGGGCGCGCTCGGAAACGGCCCAGGATGGCCGCGGGCGCGTTTTCGGCAGTGGGGCTTCGCTCGCAGGGCGGCGAGGCCCGTGCCCGCGTCTGGCGGGGCCCTGCTCGCGCTGGGGCGCGCTCTACGGGATTCGCTGCAAGGTGACCGTCCGGTTTGGGCGAGTGACGTCAAGCGCAATGAAGGCACGCCCCAACTGAGCTATTCCTGGAGATAGTGAAAGGCGCCACCCGGTCTATGGCGCTGGCCCGGCTCATCCCCCGGGGTCTGCGGCGTGTTGGGGTCGAGGCCGGGTCCCGCGCGGATCACGCGGACGCCGTGCTCGCGCCAGCGGCTCTCAGGCTCTTGGTGGTCGCTCGTGAGCGCCGTCGAATCTGCTGCGCGGGTCGCGTCTGGGAGCCGGCGCGAGCGCGCGCTCCAGCTCCCGCGACAGCACGGCCCCGAGGTCGTCGCCTTCGTGGGTCACGATCGCGGTGACCAGGCCCTTCCGGTCGACGACGTAGGCGCGGGGCAGCGTCTTCACCGCCAGGCGACGGACGGCGATCGCCTCGAAGGGATCGAGGACCACCGCGAGGTCCGGCGCGGTGGCGTCCACCCCGTGGCGATCCAGCCAGGCGCCGAGGCCGGGTGGAGTCGGTCCCTCCACGTCCACCAGCACGAGCCGGACCCCGCGCGCGCGGAATTCGGCGGCCACCCGGGCCAGCTCCGGCAGTCGCGTGGCGCAGGCGTGGCACCAGGTCCCGAAGAGCGCGACGAGGAGCGCGTCGGGCCGCTCGCGCCGCTGGAACCGGGTCAGCCCGAAGCTGCTCCCGTCCAGCGCCGGCCCGCCGAAGGTCACCATCGGCTCGCCGACCGCGACCGGGCCGGCCTCGCGCGCCAGCTCCGTGGGACCGCCTGGCTCGGAGCCGGCGAGGGCCGCCGCGCGGGAGGCCCGAGGGGCGGACAGGAGGGCGGCGGCGAGGAGCAGCGGACGAACGCGGGACACGGGAGAGGCCGAGACGGGCCGGCGAGGAGGGGTCATCATGCGGCGAAAGGGGAAGGGAGCGCAATTGCGCGGCGCGGGGGGACGCCCCCGTCACTGGGCGCGTGATCTCGCGCAAGCCCCACGGCCCCAGGCGTCCCGCGGGCCCATGACAGCGGCGCGGGTCATACCGTACGTTCGTCCACCGTGCTATGAGCCGAAAGGTGGGGGAAGAGGAGGGGATATGCGCGCATGGAGCAAGCGAGCGGCGCTCGCGATGGTTTTCCTCGCCGGGATCGAGCTCGGCGGCTGTTCCTCCGGACCCCAGGTCCAGCCGGAGAAGAAGCTGTCTCTCAAGGACGACGGGCTGCCGGTCTGGGTGGATCAGCCCTGCGTCGGGCTGCCGGTGGGCGCGCTCTGTTCGGTCGCGGAGTCGGACTTCGCCGGCGCCGACGTGGAAGCGGCAAAGACCGACGCCGAGACGGTCTGCAAGAACCGGATCGCCGATCAGATCTCCACCCAGGTCGGCCGGCTGACCGAGCGGCTGTCGTCCGCGATGAAGGATCTGTCCCACGGGCAGGTGGTGGGCGAGAAGACGCTCAAGGACATCAACCAGAACTACCAGCAGACCACGCTCCGCGGGGTCCGGTACGTCGACTACTTCTTCTTCCCGGACCGGGTCTCGCCGAAGAAGCTCTGGGTCCGCGCGATGGTGACCGTGGACAGCAACAAGATGTCGCGGGAGGTCGCCGACGCCATGCTGTCCGCCGCGGCCGCCCAGCGCCTGGAGATGAGGCACGAGGAGGCGCAGGCCCGCTTCGACGCCGTCCGCAGGCAGTACCTGGACGAGGAGAGCAAGAAGAAGCTCCCGTGACGGCCATGAAGACGCTCCGCGCCTCGTTGGGCGGCCTGGCGCTGGCGGCGGCGGCCGCGGGGTGCGCGGTCGCCCCGCTGCCCGGGTACCTGCTCGACCCGGAGGGGAGCCCTCCCCCGGCCTGTCCCCCGGACCGCTTCGTCGCGGCGGTCGGCTCCTCCACGGCCGGGCGCGCCGAGGCCGAGCAGCGCGCCCGTGCCGCGGTGGTGAAGAAGCTCGGGTCGAGCATCGCCGTCGAGACGAAGCGCGTGGTGGAGGTCTCCCGCAAGAGCGGCATCTTCACCTCCGACCGCTCGCTCACCGAGCGGATCGAGGAGCGGGCGGAGTTCCGGCGCGGCGACCTGGTGAGGACCGTGGGGGCGCCGGTGGAGCGCCGGGGGGAGACCTACGCGCTCGCCTGCCTCGACCGGGCGGCGGCCGCCGCCGCCCTCGAGCGGGACCTCGCGCCGGCGCTGTCGAGGTACCGCGCCGCCTCGCGCCGGGCGCGGGAGGCGCTGCGGGCGGAGGACTCCGCCGGGTTCGCGGCCGCCTATCGCGAGGCCTCGCGCGGCGCGCTCGAGGCGCTCGCCGGGCTCGCGCAGCTCCGGGCGGTGTCCGGGGCCGGCCCGGAGCCGGACCTGGAGCGCGACTGGGGCGCGCTGCTCGACGCGGCGGCGCGACGGCGCGAGAGCGCCTCCTTCCGGATCGAGGTGACCGGCGCCGTCCCCGAGGACGTGCGCTCCGCGATCGCGAGCGCCTTCCGGGCCTCCGTCGCGGGGTGGGGCACGGGCCCGGTGGCGGCGAGCGGCTGCGCCGGAGCGGGACGGACCGCGTACCTCGTCCGCGTGCACGCGGAGCCCGGCTGCGCCTGGGGATCGCTCGGCTACGCCTGCCGGCCGCGCCTCGCCCTCCGGGCCGAGCGCTGCGGCACGGGCCGGGTGGTGCTCGAGGCGAGCCTCCACGAGCCCCAGCTCAGCGGGATCGATCCCGACCGGCCGGAGCGCGCGCTGCGGAAGGCGGTGCGAGGGCTGACGCCGGCGGCCCTCGAGCCGGCCCTGCGCGAGGCGTTCTCCGGGGAGCTGCCGCTGTGAGCTGCCGGGGGCGCGGCCTCGGCGCGGCGGCGTGGCTGGTGGCCCTGGGGGTGCTCCTCGCGCCCGCCGCCTCCCGCGCGGAGCAGCGAATCGCGGTGCTGGAGCTCCGCTCCCCCCGGCAGGCGTGCGACGCCGGCCAGGAGGGGCCGGGCTGCACCTTCCTGCGGACCGCCGCCGACGAGGTCCGGGCCGGGGTCCTCGCCGCCAGCCGGGATCGCGGCTGCCTGGTGATCACCCGCGAGAACCTGGCCATGCTGCTGAAGGAGATGGGAGGGACCTGCGCGGAGGGCGACTGCGAGGTCGAGACCGCCCGGAACATCGGCGCCGACCTGGTGGTCTCGGGCGAGGTGGCGCAGGTCGAGGGCACCTGGCTGCTGACCCTCAAGCTCCACGAGACCCGGCGCGGCGCCCTGCTGGCGTCGAACCGCTTCGAGGGCGCGAGCCAGCTGAGCGTGATCCGCGCCGCCGGCGAGACCGCCGCGGTGCTCCTGTCCCGGGGGCTCGGCGAGGCCGGCGCGAGCGCGCCGCCGGCCCCGGGCCGCGCGGCGCTGGGCCACTTCGAGGAGGAGTCTCGCGACGTCCGCCGCGCGCCGGACGAGGTGCCGCTCGAGTTCCGCAGCACGCCTCCCGGCGCGGTGGTGCTGGTCGACGGTCGGCTTCGCTGCGCCCTCACCCCCTGCGCGCGCGCCGTGACCGCGGGATCGCACCAGATCACGATGCAGAAGGAGCGCTACCTCCCGGCCTCGCGGCGGGTGGAGGTCTCCCGGTCCGCCGAGGTGGCGCTGCGCCTGGAGCCCGCCTTCGGCTGGCTCTCGGTGCGGACCGCGCCGGGCGGGCTGATGGTGAAGGTCAACGGCAAGCCGGCGGGGCCGACGCCCATCGAGCGCCGCGAGATCGATCCGGGGGTGGTGGAGGTGGCGCTCGAGGACAGGTGCCACGCGAGGTCGCTCGACCGCCTGCAGGTCCAGGCGGGCGCGCACTACGAGGTGGAGTTCCAGGTGAAGGAGCGGCCCGCCGCGCTCAAGGTGACCGCCCAGGACGGAGCAGGGAACGCGCTCGACGCGGCGGTCGTGGTGGACGGCCGCGAGCTGGGCCGCACCGGCCGGACCTACCAGGTCCCGGTCTGCTCCCAGCTCTTGCGGGTCGAGGGGCCCCCCGGCGCGCCCTGGGAGCAGCGCCTGGAGCTGAGCGAGGCGGACCTCACCTCGGTCACCGCCACCTTCGGCGCCCCGTCGCCGCAAGCGGCCGTCGACCCCGCTCCCCCCCAGGTCCGCACCGGGGACGCCGAGCGCGCCTACGGCGAGATGTGCAGGCGCGGGAGCGCGGGCGCCTGCGCCGTCGCCGCGAGCCTGGCGCTCGAGGCGGCGCCTCCGAACCCGCTGCGGGCGGTGCAGCTGTACCAGCGCTCCTGTGAAGGGGGCGACGCGCGCGGGTGCATGTACCTCGGCGGTCTGTACCTGCGGGGACGCGGCGTCGCGCGGGACGAGACGCGCGCCCGCCGCCTGTTCGCGGCGGCCTGCGCCGGAGGGGTCGAGGTGGCGTGCGGCCCGTGACGGCGCCCCCGCCTTCGCCAGGACCTGGACCGCCGCAGCCCCGCCCGCCCGGACCCCGCGCGGCTCGCCCGCGAGTCCGCGTGGATCGACCCTGACGAGGCGCGGGTGCCCCTGCTATGCTCGATCGACGCCCGCGGCGGGCGCGGCGCGAGGAGAGCATGGGAGCGGGACGGCGCAAGCACGGTACCCAGGCGATCACGTGGGCGATGCTCCTCATGCTGCCGCTCGCCGCCTGCCGGGACCGGGCGGGGCACCCGGGCGCGCCCCTCACCCTCGGCATGCCCCGGATGGTCGCGCTGGGGCTCGTCGACATCGCCCAGCGGCACGGCGACTTCACGCGGCAGGGCGTGAAGGTGGAGCAGCGGTTCCTGCCGGCCGGGCGCGACTCCCTGCAGGAGCTGCTCGAGGGGAAGCTCGACCTGGCCGTCACCTACAGCACGCCGATGGTGCGGGCCGCCGCCGAGCACCCGAACCTCCGGATCCTCACCTCGCTCTACCACGCCAGCCACAACACCGTGGTGGTGGCCCGGCGCGATCGGGGCATCCGCTTCGCCGAGGACCTGCGCGGCCGGCGCGTGGGCGTGCCGCGGGAGACCAACGCCGCCTTCTTCCTCGAGACGCTCCTCGCCTTCTCCGGCCTCTCCCCGGGCGAGGTCATCGAGGTGAACGTCGACCCGGAGGCGGGGCCGGGCGCGCTCGCCCGCGGGGAGGTGGACGCGCTCGCCATCTGGTACCCGCTGGCGCGCCGCGCGCGCGAGGCGCTCCCGCCGGGCGACGCGGTGGAGATCACCTCGGACGTCTACCTGGAGGCGGCCATGCTGGTGGTCCGCGAGGACCTGCTCCGCACCCGGCCGGCCGACCTGGTGGCGCTCTTGCGCGGGCTCGCGGCGGCCGAGCGGCTCGCGCAGGACCGCCCGGCGGAGGCCTACGCCGCCCTGCGGGCGGCCCACCCGAGCATGCGGGAGGAGGACCTCCGCGCCGACTGGGCGCGCGGGCGCCCGGGGCTCGGGTTGACCAACCTGCTGCTGGCGGTGCTGGAGCGCGAGTCGCGCTGGGACCTGCGGGTGCGGGGGAGCTTCGCCCCGCCGCTCGACTTCCGCGAGATCCTCGCGACCGGCCCGCTCGCCGCGGCCGACCCGGAGGCGGTCACGGTCCACCAGGCGCTCCCGCCGCCGGTCGAGGAGGGCGAGTCCCCGTGAGCCTGCGGCGCACGCTGGTCGTCCCGCAGCTCCTCCTGGGCGGCATCGTCCTGCTCGGCCTGTTGGCCATGGCGGTCGAGTCCGGCCGCCAGCTGGAGGTGCTGCAGAGGCGGGCCCACCAGGTCCGCTCCGCGGGCCAGCTGGTCGCCCGGCTGCAGCAGCTGGCGGGCGAGTCGGAGCGGACCACGCTCGCCTACCGGTACGACCGCCGGCCCGAGCGGCTCGACTGGATCGAGCACGCCGACCTCGAGTCGCAGCAGCTCGACGGCGCCATCGCGCGGCTGCCCGGCGCGAGCCCGCGGGCCAACGAGATCTGGTCGGAGTGCCTCTCCGCCCGGCAGATGCAGCTCGAGGTCCGGCGCGAGCTGCTCGACGCGGTGCAGGGGGGCGACGACCTGCGGGTCCGCATCGCCTTCGAGAAGTGGGTGATGGCGACCGATCTCGCGAGCGCGCTGCTCTCGGACCTCGCCGCCTTCACCGGCCGGGAGCTCGACCTCGCCGTGGACCAGATCGACGAGCGCCGGGCCCGCTCGATGTGGGCCCTGGGCGCGTTCATGGGCGTCAGCGCGCTCGTCACCATGGCCTACTCGCTCTTCGTGAGCCGCGAGGTGGTGCGGCCGCTCCGCGGGATGACCGCCACCGCGGAGCGCATCGCCCGCGACCAGGTGGCGCTGCCGGTGCCCGGGCGCGGGCGCGACGACGAGATCGGCGTGCTCGCCGAGGCCTTCGAGCGCATGACCGGCCACCTGGTGCTGGCGCGGGCGCGGCTGGAGGAGGCGGTCCGGGCGCGGGACGAGTTCCTCTCCATCGCCTCGCACGAGCTGCGCACCCCCCTCACCTCGCTCGAGCTGCAGCTCGCGCTCCTGCAGCGCCGCGCCGGCAGCGGCGAGCTCGGGGAGCGCGCGCGGTCCGGGCTCGACTCGGCCCGGCGCCAGGTGGACCGGCTGGAGCGGCTGGTCGGCGAGCTGCTCGACGTGAGCCGGATCCAGGCCGGCAAGCTCCAGCTCCGGCGGGAGCCGGTCGACCTCGGCGAGGTGGCCCGGTCGGTGGCCGCCCGCTTCGGGGCGGAGCTGGAGCGGAGCGGCAACTCGCTCGCGCTGGAGGTGGCGCCGGGCGTGGTGGGGCGCTGGGACGGCGAGCGGCTCGACCGCGTGCTCTCGAACCTGCTCGCGAACGCCATCAAGTACGCGCCCGGAGGGCCGGTGGCCATCTCCGTGTCTCCGGCTCCGGGCGGGGGCGGCCGCCTGCAGGTGCGCGACGACGGCCCCGGGATCCCGCTCGAGCTGCAGGGGCGGATCTTCGACCGCTTCGAGCGGGCCGACAGCCGGCGCGGCATCGCCGGGCTGGGGCTCGGGCTCTACATCGTGCGCCAGATCGTGGAGGCCCACGGCGGGCGCGTGTCGGTGGACAGCGCGCCCGGCACGGGGGCCACCTTCACGGTGGAGCTCCCCGGCGACGAGCAGGCCGCGACGGGCTGAGCGGCTCCGCCGGCGGGCGGGGCGCGGTCCCCGTCGGATCAGTGCGCCCGGGCGCCGCGGTGGTGCAGGTGCAGCGCCTCGCCCCAGGACTCGCCCGCCTGGCGGGAGCCCGGCTTGCGGGTGACGAGCGGCAGGATGGTGGCGATGAGCAGCACCCACCCGATGACCGGCAGGGCGCCGGCGAAGCTGCCGGTGTGGTCCTTCACCCAGGCCACGAAGATCGGCCCGACGATGCCGCCCATGCCCCAGGCCAGCAGGATCCAGCCGTAGTTCACGCCCATGTACCTGGTGCCGAAGTAGTCGGCGGTGAACGAGGGCATGGTGCCGAAGCCGCCGCCGTAGCAGAGCAGGACCACCGCGAACAGGATCGTGACCAGCTCGAGGGCGTGGATCCCGCCCACCAGGAAGAAGATGAGCACCTGCGAGCCGTAGATGAGCAGGTAGGCCAGGTTCCGCCCGATGCGGTCGGACACCGCGCCCCAGAAGAAGCGCCCGAGGCCGTTGAAGACGGCGATGAACCCGTAGATGCCGAGCGCGGCGGCGGGGCCGGCGCCGGTGAGCTCGCGCATGATGGGCACCGCGTTGGAGATGAAGAGGATCCCGGCGGTCACGTTGAGGAAGAGCATGAGCCAGAGCGCGTAGAACTGCGGGGTCCGCGCCGCCAGCGAGGGCGAGTAGTCGCGCCCGCTCGCGGCGGCGGTGGCCACCGCGCCGGGGCGGGTGAAGCCGGCCGGCGGGTTCCGGACCAGCAGCGCGCAGGCGCCGCCGAGCACCAGGAAGACGATCCCCGACACGAGGAAGGTGTTCATGAACACCGAGACGGTCTCCGGCGGCAGCGCCGCGGCGGTCCCCCTGGCCTGCTCCGCCAGCACCGCCCCGGCCTGCTTGGAGGCGGCGGCGAAGGCCGGCACGGCCTTGAGGACGTTGTTGTAGAAGAACGCCCCCAGGCCGAAGCCCATCACCACCATGCCGCTGCCGAGGCCGCGCCTGTCCGGGAACCACTTGGTCACCACCGCCACCGGGGTGATGTAGGCCATGCCGAGCCCGATCCCCCCGACGATGCCGTAGGTGAGGTAGATCCACCAGGCGCCGAGGCGGGCGGTGCCGAGGCCGGCGAGGATGTTGCCGACGCCCCAGAGCAGGGCGCCGGTGAAGGTCGGCCAGCGCGGGCCGGCCCGGTCCTGCCAGCGCCCCCCGACGATCGCCCCGACGCCCAGGAAGAAGATGGCGATGGCGAAGGTCCAGGTGGTGGTGGTGTTGGACCAGTGGAACGCGGCGATGAGCGGCTGGGTGAAGAGGCTCCACGAGTAGACGGTGCCGAGGCAGATCATGACGATCGTCCCGGCCAACGCGATGATCCATCGATTGTTCGTCACGGCGTTCTTCTCCTATCCCCCGATTCCCCGCATCGGCAGCAGCACCAGCCGGCCGGGATCGTCCATGTGGTGGCGCGGCTCCTTGCGCCCGAGGGCGGCGCGGATCCGGTCCTCGATCTCGTCGTCGGGCGCGCCGGCGCGCAGCAGCTCGCGCAGCGGCACGCGTTCGTGCCCTCCCAGGCAGGCCTGGAACGCGCCGTCCGCGGCGACGCGGGCCCGGTTGCAGGCGGCGCAGAAGTTCTCGGTGATCGCGCCGATGAACCCGACCAGCCCCCCCAGGCCGTCGGGGCAGCGGCCGCGCAGGTAGCGCGCCGGCCCCCAGCCCCGGGTCGAGTCGGGGGCGAGCGCGATGCCGGCCCGCGCGAGGCGGCGCTCCACCTCGGCGCAGGAGACCGGGGCGCCGGGGCCGAACGGCATCAGCTCGATGAAGCGCGGCACGGCGCCGCGGCTCCAGGCGTGGCGCGCCAGGGCGGCGAGCTCGCCGTCGTTCACGCCGCCCAGCACCACGGTGTTCACCTTGAGGGACGGAAAGCCGGCCGCGGCCGCCGCGTCCAGGCCGGCCAGCACCGGCTCGAGCCGCGCCGCGCGCCCGCTCACCCGCGCGAGCACCGCCGGGTCGAGGGTGTCGAGGGAGACGTTGAGCGCCGTCACCCCCGCCCGGCGCAGCGGGACGGCCAGCTCGGCCAGCCGGTGCCCGTTGGTGGTGAGCGCCACCTCGTCGACGCCGGGGACGGCGCGCACCGCCGCGGCGATCTCCACCACCTCGCGGCGCAGCGTCGGTTCGCCGCCGGTGAGCCGCACCCGCCGGATCCCGAGCCGGGCGAGGAGGGCGACCAGCCGGTGGAGCTCCGGGACCGAGAGGAGCGCCTCCGGGGCCTCGAGCCCGGCGGCGGAGCAGTAGCCGCAGCGGAAGTTGCACCGATCCGTCAGCGACAGCCGCAGGTAGCGGATCGAACGCCCTTGCCGATCCGCGAGCCATCCGGGCGCGGGGGAGGGCTCAGGGATGTGCGCTGCCGGTCTCATCGGTCGTGAGCCTCCCGGGCCGCTCCGCGCCCTTCTCCCCGAGGGCCCGGTCGAGCGCGGGCTGCCCTCGCACCACGTCGGCGGCCCCCCGGCCGCGCCGCTGCTGCTCGAAGGTGGCGAGCGGATCGCGGGCGGAGCGCCGTCCCGCCTGGTAGACCGCGAAGCGGATCGCCAGGGCCCCCGCGGTGCCGAGGACGCCGGCGGCCCGCCGCGCCGGCCGCCGGCCGGAGAGGGCGAGCCCGAGGCTGGCGAGCGAGAGGAGCTGCCCGGCCCGCCAGAGCGTCCCGGAGAAGCCGGTCCGCAGCGGGCGCGCCACCCGGGGCACCACCGC
>JAJXVM010000215.1 GCA_021782135.1 Myxococcales bacterium
AAGGTCGCCTCCATCGTTGTGAGTGGCCTCGCAACCGCCACGATCGATGGGTTGACCTTCCCTTTCAACCTTCTCCCTGCGGTCCGCGGCCTTGCCGCTGATCGCGATTCACGAACGGTCGTTTAGAGGGAGGGAGAGCCATGCCGAGGAAATCGTCGAACGTCCGTCTGCTCCGCCCCGCCGACGCCGAGGCGGTGGTCGCCCTGGACCGCCGCCGCAGCGGCCGCTCCCGCGCCGGCTTCTACTCCCGGCGGTTCCAGGCGCTCGCCGGGGATTCGCGCGCCTTCGTGGCGGTGGGGGCCGAGCAGGATCGCGAGCTGGCCGGCTTCGCCTTCGCGCGGATCCTCGACGGCGAGTTCGGGAGCGCGGCGCCGGTGGGGGTGCTCGACGCCATCGGCGTCCTCCCCCAGGCCGAGCGCGCGGGGCTGGCGACCGGGCTCCTCGCCGCGCTCACGAAGGAGCTGGGCGAGCGCGGGGCGGGGGAGCTGCGCACCCAGGCCGACTGGACCGAGCACGGCATGGCGGGCTTCCTCTCCGCCTCCGGCTTCCGCCTCTCCCCGCGGGTGGTCCTGGAGCGGGCGCTGGACGTGCCCGCCGGCGACGATCCGGACGCGGAGGAGCTGCCGGTGCGCTCCATGGCCGAGGCCGACCTGGGCGAGATCATCCGGCTCGACCGGAAGATCACCGGGCGCGACCGCACCGGCTACCTCTCGCGCAAGGCGCGCGAGGTGCTGCGCGAGTCCGGGATCCGCGTCTCCCTGGTGGCGGAGCGGGAGGGCCGGCTCGCCGGCTTCCTCATGGCGCGGCTCGACTACGGCGAGTTCGGGCGCACCGAGCCGGCCGCGATCCTCGACACCATCGGCGTGGACCCGGCGCAGGGGCGCCGGAAGATCGGGCGGGCGCTGCTCGGGCAGCTGCTCCAGAACCTCGAGAGCCTGCGGGTGGAGCGGGTCCTCACCGAGGTGGAGTGGGACCGGCTCCCGCTCCTCGGCTTCCTGGAGCGCGCCGGGTTCCGGCACGCGCAGCGGCTCGCCTTCGAGAAGATCATCGCCTGAGGGGAGGGGACACCATGGCGGAGCGGACGGAGCGGGGAGGGCGGTTCCAGGGGCGCGCGGCGGTGGTCACCGGCGGCGCCCGCGGCATCGGCCGCGGGATCGCGGAGCGGCTGGCGCGCGAGGGGGCGCAGGTGCACGTGCTCGACCGCGAGGCGGGGCCGCCGGGCGACGGCCTCCGGTTCCACGCGGTGGACGTCACCGACGGCCCGGCGGTGAGCGCGCTCGTCGCCTCGCTGCCCGCGCCACCGGTCCTGCTCGTCAACAACGCCGGCATCACCCGCGACAAGAGCCTGCTCAAGATGAGCGACGCCGAGTGGGACGCGGTCATCGGCGTCAACCTCACGGGCGCCTTCCACGTGCTCCGGGCGGCGGCGGCGGGGATGATCGCCGCCGGCTACGGGCGGGTGGTGAACGTGGTCTCCATCAACGGGCTGCGCGGCAAGTTCGGGCAGGCCAACTACGCCGCGTCCAAGGCCGGGCTGGTGGGGCTCACCAAGACCGCCGCCCGCGAGCTCGGGCCCAAGGGCGTCACCGTGAACGCGGTGGCGCCGGGGATGGTGCTCACCGAGATGACCCTCGCCCTGGCGCAGGAGTTCCGGCAGCGCGCCCTCGACGAGTCGCTGCTCAAGCGGCTGCCGGAGGTGGACGACATCGCCGCGGCGGTGCTGTTCCTCCTCTCCGACGAGGCCCGGATGATCACCGGGCAGGTGCTCCGGGTGGACTCGGGGCAGTACATCTGACGGAGCGAGGGAGGACCCCGGGGGGGCCGGCCCTCAGGCCGTCCGCAGCTTCCGGTAGAGCGTCGACCGCCCCACCCCGAGCCGCCTCGCCGCCTCGCCGACGTTCCCGCCGCACTCCCCCAGCACCCGGCGGATGACGGCCACCTCCTCGGCGCCGCGGGCGCTGCGGAGGTCGGCGTCGGCGGGGGCGGCCGGCGGCTGGAACAGCTCGGGCAGCACCGCCCGGAGCTCCTCCGCCGCCACCTCCTCGGGGTCCGAGGCGTGGTGCGAGTAGAGGATCGCCACCCGCTCCAGCACGTTCTCGAGCTCCCGCACGTTGCCCGGCCAGGCGTAGCGCTCGAGCCAGGGCAGCACCAGCCCGAGAGCCACCGGGAGCACGTCCGGGGCTCCGTGGCGCGCGAGCGCGTCCCGGAGCAGCGCCTGCGCGATCGGGGCCACGTCCTCGCGCCGGGCCCGCAGGGGCGGGACGAGGATGGGGAGGATGGCGAGCCGGTAGTAGAGGTCCTCCCGGAAGGCGCCGCGTCCGATCTCCCTCTTGAGGTCGCGGTTGGTGGCCGCCAGCACCCGCACGTCCACCGGGGTCGGGTCGTTGCTGCCGAGCCGGAGCACCTGCCGCTCCTGCAGCACCCGCAGGAGCCGGGTCTGCAGGGTCACCGGCACGTCCCCCACCTCGTCGAGGAAGATGGTGCCGGTGTGGGCGGCCTCGAAGAGGCCGGCCCGTCCGCCGCGCCGCGAGCCGGTGAAGGCGCCCTCCTCGTAGCCGAACAGCTCCGACTCGAGGAGCGCCTCCGGGAAGGCGGCGCAGTTGATGGCCACGAAGGGCCGGTCGCGCCTCCGGCTGGCGTTGTGGATCCCCTGCGCCACCATCTCCTTGCCGGTGCCGCTCTCGCCGGTGATGAGGACCGTCCCCTCGGTGGCGGCGTACCGCCCGGCCAGGGTCCGCACGGTCCGGATGGCGGCCGAGCCGCCCACGATCCCGGCGAGCTCGTAGCGGGCGATGAAGCGGCGCGGTCGCAGCTCGGAGCGCAGATCGCGATCGACGCGCAGCAGGGTGCGGGAGTCCTGGCAGGTGAGCACCGCCCCGGTGACCACGCCGTCGTGCCGCACCGGGATGCGGCTCACCACCAGGCTGCGCCCGCCCAGCTTCTGGAAGGAGCGCAGCTCCGGCGCGCCGGTCTCGAGGACCCGCGCCAGCCCCAGCTCGGGGGCCACGCTGGAGAGCCGCTTGCCGATCAGGTCCGCGCTCTTGCGCCCCAGCAGCCGCTCGGTGCCGGGGTTCACCACCGCGATCCGCTCGTTCGCGTCCACCCCCACCACCGCCTCGTCCACGTGGGCGATGACGCTCGCGAGCTGCTCGCGCCGCTCGCGCTCGGCGCGAACCACCTGCGCCATCTCGATGGCCCGCTCGATGGTCTCGCAGACGCACTCGAACGAGTAGAGCAGCACCGACTTCAGGCCGGCGGCCTCGGCCAGCTCGCAGGCCGGCCCGGGGCCGACCACCACCTCGAAGCCCCGCGCGGCGAGGTCCGCCACCGCCGCCCGCGCGTCCTCGGGGGTGAGGTAGGTGCGCTGGTCGATCTGCACCCCGCGCAGCAGGTCCCGCCAGCGATCGAGCCCCGGCAGCACCTGCCTGAAGTTCACCACCCCGACGCGGCGGCCGAGGGTGCGCGCCAGGCCGAGCGCCTGCAGGGCGTCGGCGGTGGAGACGTCCACCAGCGCCACCGGGACCGGGGCGTGGTCGCGCAGGTAGGTCCCGTTCGAGCCGGCGGCGACGAAGGCGTCCACCCGCTCCTCGGCCTGGGTGAGCAGGCGCGCCGTCTCGAGCGCGTCCTCGAAGCTGCGGTCGAAGACGCGGACCTCCGCCCGGTCGGCGTAGAGCGGCGCGGCGGTCTCGAGGACCTTGCGCAGCCGGCTCGCGCTGAAGGCCCAGATGATCGGCTTGCGATCGCTGCGGAAGGGCATGCGGGTCTCCAGGGGCGGGCGCGAGTCAGTTCCGGGACGCGGTGTGCCGATAATGGTACTCGGCGGCCGGGATGGAGCGCCAGCGGCCGCGCCCGCAGACCCGAATTGTCGAGCCGTTCCGGAGCGCTGGGCGCGGTTTGGCGGAGCGGCGCCCGGTTGGCCCGGCGGTTGCTTTTCTCGGGAAGCGTGGCGCAACGCGAGAGGAGCCGGCCGTGAGAATCCACGAGTACCAGGCGAAGGAGCTCTTGAAGCAGCACGGCGTGCCGGTGCTCCGCGGCCGGCTGGCGCGCACGCCGGAGGAGGCGGAGGAGGCGGCGGAGGCGCTCGGGACCCAGATCTGCGCGGTCAAGGCGCAGATCCACGCCGGCGGCCGCGGCAAGGCCGGCGGCGTGAAGCTGGCGCGCTCCCCCGAGGAGGCGCGCGACCACGCCGAGGCGCTGCTCGGGGCGGTGCTCCGGACCGCGCAGACCGGCCCGGACGGTCAGCTCGTGCGCAAGCTCTACGTCGAGGAGGGCTGCCGCATCCAGCGGGAGCTGTACCTCGGCATGACCGTCGATCGCGAGACCGGGCGGGTCACGGTGATGGCCTCGAGCGAGGGCGGGACGGAGATCGAGGAGGTGGCGGCCCGCCACCCCGAGCGGATCCTGCGCGCGGAGGTGGACCCGCTCACCGGCCTGCAGGCGAACCAGTCCCGGCGGCTCGCCTTCGAGCTGGGGCTCCGGGGCGAGCCGGTGGACCGCTTCGTGCGCCTCTGCGGCGCCCTCTACGCCGCCTACGTCGCCACCGACGCCTCGCTCGCCGAGGTGAACCCGCTCGTGGTCACCGTGGACGGCGCGCTGCTCGCGCTCGACGCCAAGCTGGAGTTCGACGACAACGCGCTCGACCGCCACCCGGAGGTGGCGGCGCTGCGCGACCCCGACGAGGAGCAGGCGCGCGAGACCGCCGCCAAGGAGCACGAGCTCTCCTACGTGGCGCTCGACGGCGACATCGCCTGCATGGTGAACGGCGCCGGGCTGGCCATGGGCACCATGGACATCATCCAGCTCGCCGGCGGCCGGCCGGCCAACTTCCTCGACGTCGGTGGCGGCGCCACCGAGGCGAAGGTCACGGCGGCCTTCAAGATCCTGCTCTCCGACCCCGGCGTCCGGGCGGTGCTGGTCAACATCTTCGGCGGGATCATGAAGTGCGACGTGATCGCCAAGGGGATCGTGGCGGCGGCCCGCCAGGTGGACCTGAAGGTGCCGCTGGTGGTCCGGCTCGAGGGCACCAACGTCGAGCTGGGCAAGGCCATCCTGGCGCAGAGCGACCTCGAGATCACCCCCGCCGACGACCTCGGCGACGCCGCCCGCAAGGCCGTGGCCGCGGCGCGCGAGACCGCCCGCGCGGCCTGAAGGCTTCCCACCCGAACTCCCCCGGAGGCGCCGTGAGCATCTTCGTCGATCGCAACACCCGAGTGCTGGTGCAGGGCATCACCGGCAGCGCCGGCAGCTTCCACGCCGAGCAGATGCTGTCCTACGGCACGCGCGTGGTGGCGGGGGTCACCCCGGGGCGCGGCGGCACCCGCTTCGCCCAGCAGATCCCGGTCTTCGACACCGTCGCGGAGGCGGTGCGCGAGACCGGCGCCAACGCCAGCGTCATCTTCGTCCCGCCGCCCTTCGCCGCCGACTCCATCCTCGAGGCGGCCGGGGCCGGCGTCCCGCTGGTGGTCGCCATCACCGAGGGCATCCCGGTGCTCGACATGGTGAAGGTGAAGCGCTTCCTGCAGGACCGGCCCGGGGTGCGGCTCCTCGGCCCGAACTGCCCGGGGGTGATCACGCCCGGCCAGTGCAAGATCGGGATCATGCCCGGCCACATCCACCGGCCCGGGCCGGTCGGGATCGTCTCGCGCTCGGGCACGCTCACCTACGAGGCGGTGCACCAGCTCACCGCGCTCGGCCTCGGCCAGTCCACCGCGGTCGGCATCGGCGGCGACCCGGTGAACGGCACCGACTTCGTGGACTGCCTCTCGCGGTTCGAGGCCGACCCCGAGACCGAGGCCATCGTCCTCATCGGCGAGATCGGCGGCTCGGGCGAGGAGTGGGCCGCGCGCTACATCGCCAAGAACGTGACCAAGCCGGTGGTGGGCTTCATCGCCGGGCGCAGCGCGCCGCCGGGGCGGCGGATGGGCCACGCCGGCGCGGTCATCTCCGGTTCGAGCGGGACGGCGGAGGCGAAGATCGCCGCCCTGCGAGAAGCGGGCGTGGTGGTCAGCCAGAGCCCCGCCGGGATCGGCGAGGCGATGCACCACCTCCTCGCGCGCCGCGGCGCGCGCCGCGGC
>JAJXVM010000216.1 GCA_021782135.1 Myxococcales bacterium
GTGCACCTGCGCAGCAATGGCGACCCCGGCTGGCGCGTCCTCAGCCGCGGCTGGAAGCGCCTCCTCGATTTCGAGGAGGCCTACCAGGTCATGAAGAGCTCCGGACTTGTGATCAATCGTTAGCCCCTGCCCTCCCCGTGCGACGGGGAGGGAGTAGCCTCAGGGCAGGCTGGGAGCCGGCCTCCTCCCCTCTCCCGCGAAGCGGGGGAGGGTCAGGGAGGGGGCTCACACCCGCTCGACCGAGAACACCCCGTCGATCCGCTCCAGGCTGCGCATCACCTGGTTGAGCTGCTTCAGGTCGCCGATGCCCACCTCGAACTCGTTCACCGCGCGATCCCCGGTGGTGCGCACGTTGGCCTGGGCGATGTTGAGCCCGGCGTCGCTGAAGGTCTGCGAGATCTTGGCGAGCAACCCCGGCCGATCGCCGGTGATGACGCGCAGCGAGACCGGCCGCTTCACCTCGGCCGCCCGGGCGTCCCAGGAGACGTCCACCCGGCGCAGCGGATCCATGGTGAGCACCTTGTCGCAGCCGAGGGTGTGCACGGTGACGCCGCGGCCGCGGGTGATGAAGCCGACGATGGCGTCCCCCGGCACCGGGTTGCAGCACTTGCCGTAGCGCACCAGCACGTCGTCGATGCCGCTGATGCGCACCCCGCCCGAGGGCGGGCGCCGGGCCACCTTGCGGAAGAGCTCGGTGAGCCGGTTTGCGCTGGCCGGCTCCTCCGGAGGAGGCGCGGCCAGCTTCTCGGGCGGGAGGAGCTGGGCCAGGATCTGGTTGGCGGTCACCTTCCCGTAGCCGAGCGCCACCAGGAGGTCGTCGCCGACGCGGTAGCCGAGGGCGGCCGCCGCCTTGTCGAGGTCGCCCGCCTTGGCCGCCTTGTTGAGGGTGAGGCCGAAGCGGCGCAGCTCCCGCTCCGCCACCTCCTTGCCGATCTCGAAGGAGCGCTGGTGCTCCGCCTGGCGGATGAACCCGCGGATGCGGGTCTGGGCGCGGCTGGTCTTGACGAAGGTGAGCCAGTCCTTCGAGGGGTGCGAGTTGGGCGAGGTGAGGATCTCGACCGTGTCGCCGTTCTTCAGCTTGTAGCGGAGCGGGACGATCTTCCCGTTCACCTTGGCGCCGACGCAGTGCTCGCCCACCTGCGAGTGGATGGTGTAGGCGAAGTCCACCGGGGTGGCGCCGCGCGGCAGGCTCTTCACGTCGCCGCGCGGGGTGAAGACGAAGACCTCGTCGGCGAAGAGGTCCACCTTCACCGTCTCGAGGAACTCGGTCGGGTCGGTGAGGTCGCGCTGCCACTCCAGCAGCTGGCGCAGCCACCCGAACTTCTGCGCGTCCTTGCCGCTCATCCCGTCCGCGCCCTTGCCCTCCTTGTAGGCCCAGTGCGCCGCCACGCCCTCCTCGGCGATCCGGTGCATCTCGCGGGTGCGGATCTGGATCTCGATGCGCTCCCCCTGCGGCCCGATGACCGTGGTGTGGAGCGACTGGTACATGTTCGGCTTGGGGATGGCGATGTAGTCCTTGAAGCGCCCCGGCACCGGCTTCCAGAGCGCGTGGATCATCCCCAGGGTCTCGTAGCACTGGGCCACCGAGTCCACGATCACGCGGAAGGCGATGACGTCGTGGATCTGGGCGAAGTCCACGTCCTGCTGCCGCATCTTCCGGTAGATGGAGTAGATGTGCTTGATGCGGCCGTAGACCTCGGCCGGGATCCCCGCCTCGTCCACCTTCTCGCGGACGATCCCCACCACCTCGTCGATGAACTTGTCGCGCTCCCGCGCGCGCGCATCGAGCTTCTGCGCGAGATCCTCGTACTCGGCGGGCTTGAGGTACTTGAAGGAGAGGTCCTCGAGCTCGCTCTTCACCTGCTGCATGCCGAGCCGGTTGGCGAGCGGGGCGTAGATGTCGATCGTCTCCTGGGCGATGCGCTCCTGCTTCTCGGGCTTCATGTGCCCGAGGGTCCGCATGTTGTGGGTGCGGTCGGCGAGCTTGACGAGCAGGACGCGGATGTCCTTCGCCATCGCCACCACCATCTTGCGGAAGTTCTCGGCCTGCTTCTCCTCCTGGGTGTTCCCGGCGGTGAACTGCGAGAGCTTGGTGACCCCGTCCACCAGCTCGGAGATCTCCACCCCGAAGAGGTCGGCGATGTCCTCCTTGGTGGCGAGGGTGTCCTCGATGGTGTCGTGGAGCAGCCCGGTGACGATGGAGGCCTCGTCGAGCCGCAGCTCGGCCAGGATGCCGGCCACCTCCAGCGGATGGACGAGGTAGGGCTCGCCCGACTTGCGCAGCTGCCCCTGGTGGACCTTGGCCGAGTAGACGTAGGCCTTCTTGATGAGGTCGAGATCGGGATCCGGGTGGTAGCCGCTCACCCGGTCGAGGATGTCGTTGAGGCGCAGCAAGGGTGGGAAAGCCTATCCGCCCCCGGTTCGGCACGGCAAGGGACTTCGGGATCCGTAACGCACCGCGGCGGCCCGCGCCACGCGGGGCCGGACGGCCGCCGGGCCGCGCCGCTCCACGACTCCAGGCCTCGGGCGGAGCGGGACGGGCCCCTCTACCCCAGGATCGCCACCGTGCAGGAACGGGCCCCGTGGGCCCCGATCACCAGCGACTGCTCGATGTCGGCGGTCTTGGAGGGACCGGAGACGAACACGCCGAACCCGGCGCCCCGGAAGGCGATCCGCTCGTAGGCGTCCTGCATGGTCTGCACCACCGCGCCGGCCGGGACCACGAGCGCGAGGTGCTGCGGGACGACGAACAGCGCCCGCAGCGGCAGGCTCGCCCCCTCCACC
Source organism: Myxococcales bacterium (assembly GCA_021782135.1). Lineage (GTDB taxonomy): Bacteria > Myxococcota > Myxococcia > Myxococcales > Anaeromyxobacteraceae > Anaeromyxobacter_B. The sequence continues at coordinate 2,785 of JAJXVM010000216.1, forward strand.
CAGACGGCCCCGTTCTCCGCCACCCCGAAGGCGCCCGGCAAAACCGCGAAATCGAGCCCCTCGAGCTGGTGCGGGTCGGAGATGGCCGAGAGGTCCAGGTCCGAGCGCCCCACCCCGGGCACGAGCGAGACCATCCGCCCGGCCCGGGCGAAGGGCTCCACGGCGGCGAGCTGGCTCGCGAGCTGGGCGGCGTCGGCGGCCCGGAGGTAGCGCCCGCCGACCGAGAGCAGCGACTCGGCGAACTGCCGCTCCGGGTCGGCGAAGCGGACGGGCGCCGGGTACGGCGGCAACGGCGCCGGGGGCAGGTCGGTGCGCCGGAGCGCCTCGAGGATGGCGCGCTTGCTATCCATCGTCCCTCCCATCGTACAGCTCGCGGAAGCTCCTGGCCGGAGCCGGGGGCAGCTCCCGCTGGCGGCCCCAGGCGTTCCACCGCCCGTAGAGCAGTGCCCGGGGCAGGTGGCGCAGCAGGAACCGGCCCACCCTCCCCCCCAGCGCGTAGAGCGCCGGGTGCCGGAAGACGAGGCTCGCCGCCTTCATGGCGAGCCGCTTGCCGGCCGGGACGAGCCGCTTCTCGGCCAGCTCCCCCCGCCAGGCGAGCAGCTGCGAGTGGAGGTCGATCCGCACCGGGCAGACGTCGCTGCAGGAGCCGCACAGGGTCGAGGCGAAGGGGAGCGAGGCGTGGCGCGCCGGGTCGCGCGCCGGCGAGAGGATGGAGCCGATGGGGCCGGGGATGACCGCGCCGTAGCTGTAGCCGCCGCTGCGCCGGAAGACCGGGCAGGTGTTCATGCAGGCGCCGCAGCGGATGCAGGAGAGCGCCCGCCGGTGGGCCTCGGCGGCGAGGAGCGCGCTGCGCCCGTTGTCCACGACCACGACGTGCAGCTCGCCGCCCTTCATCGGGCCGTGGAAGTGGCTGGTGTAGGTGGTCGCCGGCTGGCCGGTGGCGGACCGGGCCAGGAGGCGCGTGAAGACGCCCAGGTCGGCGAGCCGCGGGATGAGCTTCTCCACGCCCATGCAGGCGATGTGGATGGGAGGCAACGAGGTGCCCATGTCGGCGTTGCCCTCGTTGGTGCAGACCACCACCCCGCCCGTCTCGGCGATGGCGAAGTTCACGCCGGTGAGCCCGGCCTGGGCGGCGAGGAACCTCTCGCGCAGGTGGCCGCGCGCCGCCTCGGTGAGGTAGGTGGGATCGCTCGCGCCCTCCTGGGTGCCGAGGTGCTCGTGGAAGAGCACCCCGATCTCCTCCTTCTTCTTGTGGATGGCGGGGAGGACGATGTGCGAGGGCTTCTCGCCGGCGAGCTGGACGATGCGCTCGCCGAGGTCGGTGTCCACCACCTCGATGCCGCGGGCCTCGAGGTAGGGGTTGAGGTCGCACTCCTCGGTGAGCATCGACTTGCTCTTCACGAGCCGGGTGACGCCGCGCTCGGAGAGGATGCGGTGGACGATCCGGTTGTGCTCCTCGGCGTCCCGGGCCCAGTGCACCACCGCGCCGGCGGCGGTGGCGTTGCGCTCGAACTCCTCCAGGTACTGGGGGAGCCGCGAGACGGTGTGGGCCTTGATCTGCGCGGCGCAGCTGCGCAGCTCCTCCCACTCCGGGAGGCCGTGCGCCTGGCGGTCGCGCTTCAGCCGCACGAACCAGAGCGCCTGGTCGTGCCAGTGGGCGCGGGCGTCGTCGGCGACGAAGCGGGCGGCGGCTTCGGGGTGTCCCATGGTCAGGCCTCCCCGGCCAGCAGCTCGGCGACGTGCAGGACCTTCACCGGCCGGCCGTCGCGCCGGATGAGCCCCTCGAGGTGCATGAGGCAGCTCATGTCCGCCCCGGTGATCACCTCGGCCCCGGCCTTCTCGTGATCGGCGATGCGGTCGCGCCCCATCATGCAGGAGACCGCCTCCTCGGCCACCGCGAAGGTCCCGCCGAACCCGCAGCACTCGTCGGCGTGGGTCAGGTCTACCAGCGTGATCCCCTCCAGCGAGGAGACCAGCGACCGGACCTTGTCGAACGGCGGCACCACCCGCTCGCTGCCCTGGGCGAGCCGCAGCTCGCGCAGCCCGTGGCAGCTCTGGTGCAGCCCCACCCGGTGCGGGAAGCGCCCCTCGACCTTCTTCACGCCCAGCACGTCCACCAGGTACTCGCAGAGCTCGAAGGTGTTCTCGCGCAGCCGCTCGAAGCCGGGCCGGCCGGCGAGGTAGCGGTGGTAGTGGTTGCGCACCATCGAGACGCAGCTCCCCGAGGGCGCCACCACGTGGTCGTAGCGCCCGAACACCTCGAGGAACCGCTCCGCGAGCGGCCTCGCCTCGGCGTCGCAGCCGGTGTTGGCCATCGGCTGCCCGCAGCAGGTCTGCTCGCGGGGGTAGTGCAGCTTCACCCCGAAGCGCCGCAGCAGCCGCACCGCCGCGAGCCCCACCTGCGGGTAGGACTGGTCGACGTAGCAGGGGATGAAGAGGCCCACCGTGGGCGTGGGTGCCATGGTGCTCCTTCAGCGCGGGCGGGGACGCGCGCAGCGATCGACGAGGTAGACGATCGACTGGTAGGGGATGCCGGAGTGCAGGGTGAGGCCGATCTCGCAGGTGCGGCTGTTGGAGTAGCCGCGGCGGCAGTCCGGCGGGAGGCCGGCCCGGAGCGGCGCCAGCGCGGAGGCGTTGAGCTCGGGGTGGGTGAACCCCTTGTCGCCGGCGAAGCCGCAGCAGCCGACGCCGGGCGGCACCACCACCTCGGCGGCGCAGGCGCGCGCCACCGCCAACAGCTTCTCGCCGAGCCCCATCTTCGTGGCGCTGCAGGTGACGTGCACCGCGACCTTCTCCTCCACCCGGGCGAGGTCGAGCCGCGGGAGCAGGTGGTCGTGGATGAGCTCCACCGGCTCGAGGATGGCGAGCCCCTCGAGCCCCTTCTTCATCCGCTGCGTGCACGGGCTGGTGTCGCAGAGGACGGGCAGCTCCCCTCCCCGGCTCGCCTCGCGCAGCGCGCGGCCCAGCTCCTCGAGCTTCTCGTCGGCGAGGGCCGGGTAGCCCTTGCTCTCGAAGGCCATGCCGCAGCAGAGCCCGTCGAGCCCCTCCGGGAAGATCGCCTGGTAGCCCGCCTTGTCGAGCAGCGACAGGGTGGCCTCGTGCAGCGCCCGCTGGTCCGGGTCGGCCTTCGCCGGGCCCATGGTGCGCACCACGCAGGAGGGGAAGTAGACCACCTGGCGATCGGCGCCGGCCGCGGCGCGCGGGCGGACCCGCGCCGAGGCCCGCGGCAGGGCCGGGTTCCACCGCGGCAGCCGGCCCCCGCTG
>JAJXVM010000217.1 GCA_021782135.1 Myxococcales bacterium
GCAGCCCTGCTCGCGCGCGAGCAGGGCCGCCGCCTCGACGACGCGACCGGGGAACCGCAGGCGGACCAGCGCCGCCCGCACCTGCCCCGGCTCCACCACGTGGAAGAGGGCCGCCAGCCGCACCTCCAGCTCCGGCACCGCCGCGCCCGCGGCGGCGAAGGCGTGATCGCGCACCTCGGGCGCCAGCTCCGCCAGCTCGGGCAGGACCACCGGCAGCAGGCCGGCGCCCGCCATCAGCCCGAGCGCCGCGGCGGCGTGCGGCGCCACCAGCAGGCGCGAGAGCTCCTGGCAGATGCGCTCCGCCGAGACCTTGCGCACCACCTCCCGCGCGCCGGGGATGGCGTCCCGGGTGTCGCGATCGAGCGCGTAGCCGAGCTGCGCCGCGAACCGCATGGCGCGGAGCGGGCGCAGCCCGTCCTCGGCGAAGCGAGTCCCCGGATCCCCCACCGCGCGGATGAGCCGGTCGCGCATGTCGGCGCGCCCGCTGAACGGGTCGCGGAACTCGCGCCCGACCGGATCGAACGCGAGCGCGTTCATGGTGAAGTCCCGGCGCTCGAGGTCGCCCTCCAGATCCTGGTGGAAGGTGACCGACGAGGGGCGGCGGCCGTCGCGGTACTCCCCCTCGCCGCGAAAGGTGGTGACCTCGACCTGCTCGCCCCCCAGGAGCACGGTGACCGTGCCGTGCTCCACGCCGGTGGGGATCACCTTGGGGAAGAGGCGCATCACCTCTTGCGGCCGGGCCGGGGTGGCCACGTCGAAATCGGCGGTGCTCCGCCGGCGCCCGAGGAGCAGGTCGCGGACCGCTCCTCCGACGAGCCACGATCGGTAGCCGGCCGAATCGAGCCGCCGGAGCACGTCCAGGACCGGCAAGGGCAGGTGGGCGCGCGCCAGTTGCCGCGGCAGTCCCGGGCCTTCGCGCTCGCCGCCCCCGTCCAGGCGCGCCGGCGGCTCGCCCCGCCCGGCGGGGGGCCGACCGCGCGCTCCGCTGCGGCTCCGGCTCCCCGGCATGCGCTCCTAGTGGCGGACCTGGGCCTCTTCCGCCTGATCGAGCAGCCGGAAATAGAGGCGGATGAGCGCCTCGCGGGCGGAGGGGCGCAGCCCCTCGACGGCCAGGCGGGCGCGGGGGAGCGGATCGCTGGCGATGGAGAGCAGCGCGCTCCCCACTTCGTCCGCCTCGTCGGCGGACACCGCCCGGTCCTCCTCGGCGGCGGAGAAGGCCTCGCGAATCGCCTCCAGCTCGAACAGCGGATGGTGGCCCGAGAGGCCGCCCTTGAGCAGCGCCGAGAGCCTCCCCGGCGCCAGCGCCAGCTGTTTTTCGTCCACGTCCAACCCCACTCGAGCGAAGTACGCGGCCGCACGGATCCGGCCCGCGAAACGGCGGCGGAGACTACCACACCGGGGGCCTGCGCCAAGGGGCTTCGAGCGCCGCGATCAGGAGGTGACGAGGCGCGCCGGCCAGAGCAACCGCGGCACCCGCCGCCACAGCCAGGACGGGAGCGCGCACAGCACCAGGGCCAGCGCCAGCAAGGCGTCGTGCGCCTCGACGAGCAACGAATCGTGGGGCAGCACGGTCGGGCAGAGGTAGAGCCACACGCCCGCGTAGAGGATGGCGTAGTGCGCGCGGGGCCAGCGGAAGGAGAGCCCGGCGGCGGCGCCGACGAGAGCCGAGAGGAGCAGCAGGTTGGCGGCGGTCGCGGGTTGGTGCGGCAACGCGAACGGGGCGAGGAACAGCCAGAGCGACAGCAGCAGCGAGGCGAGCGCGATCACGGCCTCCTCTCCTCCCCGTGGCGCCTGGCGAGCCGCCCCATCCGTTCGGAGCCGTCCTCGCCAAGAGTAGGCGGCGGCGAGCGGAGCGGGGAAGAATCGATGGGGGCCGTTGCTCGGGCGGGCGCCCGGCCGGAGGCGCCCCCGATGGGAACGAGGAGGGAAACCCGCCGGCTCCCCGGGTGTTTACAGGTGGGGAGGCCGAAGGTGCTCCCGAGCCAGCCAAGATGACGACCCCGAATCTCACCCGAACCGCGCTCTCGCTCCTGGCGGCGCTCGCGCTCACGCCCCCCGCCTTCGCCCAGGGCACCGGCCCCGGCCCCGGTGACGACACGCCTCCGCCCGCCCCGTCCTCGCAGGGCGCGGCGCAGGGGATCGCGGAGCCGAAGCCGCAGGTCCGGCCGCCGGCCGACGAGCAGCGACCTCCCGCCGCCGCTCCCGGGCAGGACGCGGCCGCCGCCGAGCGCGGGACGCCCCCCGGCGAGTGGGTCTACACGCGGCAGTACGGCTGGATCTGGAGCCCGTACGGCGAGCAGTACACCTGGGCTCCCCAGGGCGGCGACGGCGCGCCCTGGTCCTACGTCTACTACCCGGCCTACGGCTGGACCTGGGTGACGGCGCCGTGGGTCTGGGGCATCGGGCCCTGGCCGTATTTCGTGTACGGGCCGCGCTCCTACGCCTGGTACGGCCGCGGCTGGTGGCGGCAGCCCTGGCGCTGGCACTACCGGCCCGGCGCCGCCGCTGGCTGGGCCGGCCGGCCCTACGGTCCGTGGCGGAGCGGCTACCGCGGCGGCTGGGCGCCCGCGCGGTCGCGCGGCGGACACGCCGGCGGCGGATGGGGGCACCGCCGGTAGTCCCGGTGTCGGGCGAGGTGTAGAAGGGGCGGAGATGTCCCGCCTCGCCCTCTTCTCCCATCCCGCCTGCGACCTCCACGACCCCGGCCCCGGCCACTCGGAGAGCCGCGCGAGGCTGCCGGCCCTGCTCGACGCGGTCGCCCGCGATCCCCGGCTCGCGGCGGCGATCGAGCACCGCCGCGGCAGGCTCGCCACGGAAGGCGACCTCCTGCGCGCGCATTCTCCCGGCCACCTCGCGCGCGTGCGGGCCGCGGTGGACGAGGCTCGCGGCGGCGGCCTCGCCTGGCTCGACCCGGACACGCCGGTCTCGGCCGGCTCCCTGCGGGCGGCGCGCGCCGCGGCGGGCTGCGCCATCGGCGCCGCCGAGGCGGTCGTCGAAGGCTCCGCACCGATCTCGTTCTCCCTCTCCCGCCCGCCCGGCCACCACGCGACCGCCGAGCGGGCGATGGGCTTCTGCCTGTTCAACAACGTGGCCGTCGCGATCCGGGCGGTGCAGGCCGGCCGCCCCGGGCTCGAGGTGCTGGTGGTGGACTGGGACGCCCACCACGGGAACGGCACGCAGGAGATCTTCTACGACGACCCCTCGGTCTACGTCCTCTCGGTGCACGTGGCCGGCGACTACCCGGGCACCGGCGACTCGGCCGAGCGCGGGACCGGCCGGGGACGAGGCACCACCCGCAACGTGCCGCTGCGGCCCGGGACCACGGCGGCGGAGTACCGGCGGCGCAACGCCGAGGCGCTCGAGGCGGCCCTGGCGGAGTTCACGCCCGGCCTGATCATCCTCTCCGCCGGGCTCGACCTCCTCGCCGGAGACCCCGAGGGCGGCCTCGCCCTGGAGCCCGAGGATCTGCACGGGCTCGCCACGGATCTGCTCGGCCGGATCTCCGGGCGCGCCCCCCTCGCCGGGGTGCTCGAGGGCGGCTACGCCCCGCGACGGATCGGCGCCGGCCTCGTGAACCTGCTCCGCGGGCTCGCCGGCTTCGAGCCGGCGGGCGGCTGATGCCGTCGAACGGAGCGCGGTCGAAGGAAATGCGCTAGCTTCGTCGGCATGAAGCTCGTCGCGGTGGTCCGCGCCCCTGAGCACCCCGAGGACGCCGCCGCGGCGGTCGCCACGGCGACCGGCATGACCCTGGCCGAGGCCCGGATGCGCCTCGCCCCGGAGCCCCCTGCCCTCCTGGCCCGCCTGCCGCCCGACCAGGCCGATGCCCTCGCGACGGCCCTGACCAGGTCCGGGGTCTCCGCCCTGGCGGTGGAAGCCTCGGTGCCCACCGACTCCGACCGGACGCTGGCTGCCAAGCTCGGCATGACCGGGACGGCGGTGACCTTCACGCCCGTCGGCGGCGACCCTCTCGTCGTGCCGTGGACCGAGGTGCTGGCCATCCTGCGGGGCACGCGCACGTCGCGCCTCGAGGTCGAGCGGACCCAGAAGACCCGGAGCCTCTCGGTCGGGGTGGCGCTCGCGACGGGCGGGCTCCGCGTGACCCGGCAGACCGAGAAGACCTTCCGCTCCTCCGAGGAGTCGCCCGAGCAGGTGATCCTGGTCTACGCCCGCGACGGCGGCGCGGCGCTCATCTCGGAGCGACAGCTCGACATCTCCTGCCTGGGCCCGGGCCTGCACCCTTCGAGCGCGGCCAACATGGCCGAGGTGGCGCGGCTGCTCCGGGAGAAGGCCAGGGGCGCGTTCCACGACGAGCGACTGCTGCGGCTCGGGCGCCGCCCGCTGCCGTTCGTGCTCGGCAGCGAGGGCCGCGCCACGAGCGGGGCGACCACGGTCACTCGCACCGACAGCCGGGCCTCGCTGGACGTGCTGGCCGAGGTGCTGCGGCAAGCCGTGGTCGCGGGGTTGCTGCCGTAGTGGGTCGGTCCCGGAGGTGCTAGCTTCCGGCGTCGGTCGTCGTCGGGAAGCATCCCGCGGAAGCCCCCTGAACCAGGAGAGTCATGCGCTGGTACCACCACCTCGCCTACTTCTTCGGCGGTGCCTTCCTGGCGAACGCCGTGCCGCACGTGGTGAACGGCGTCTCCGGGCACCCGTTCCAGAGTCCGTTCGCGCATCCGCCGGGCGAGGGGCTGTCCTCCGCGCTCGTGAACGTCCTCTGGGGCTTCGCCAACCTCCTCGTCGGTTATTTGCTGACCGCCAAGGTGGGTCGCTTCGACCTGCGGCGCTGGGCGCACGTCCTCGTCGCGGGGGCCGGCGCGCTCGCGATGTCCGTGATGCTGGCGCGCGCCTTCGGGAGGTTCTACGGCGGGCTCTGATGGGCCCGGCGGGAAGGCTCGCTCCGCCGTGGAGGCGGAATACGCGACGGCGCCGCGGGAATCCTGCGTCGTTGAATGGTGGCCCCGGCGGGACTCGAACCCACGGCCTACGGTTTAGGAAACCGCCGCTCTGTCCAGCTGAGCTACGGGGCCGGCCACTGCGCTACCGCGTGCGGCAGGGCCGTATATCACAGCCACCGGCCCACTTCAGCCGGAGATGCAGGCGGGCCCGGGCTCCGGCCGGCCGGGCGGCTCACCAGCGGACCGTGTACACGAAGCGAGGGCTGTCCGGGCTCCACTCGGCCTCGATGCGGGCCTCCTGATCGCACTCCCGCGGGAGGGCGTTGATGCCGCCGAGGAGCGGCCGCAGGGTGGTCTCGCAGCGCAGCAGCTCGGGCACCGGGACGTGCGCCAGCCGCACGAACCGCTCTCCGCGCTCCTCGACGAAGAGGTCGCCGCAGTCCTGGTAGAGCAGCGGCCACGCCTGCGTCGAGTAGGAGAGCAGGACCGCCGGGTTGCGCCGCTCGAGCCAGAGCGCCGCCTCGTAGAAGGCGCGGAACAGGGGCGCCCGCAGGAGCCGCTTCAGCACGCCGGCGCCCCAGTCCTCGAGCGCGTCGGTGCCCAGCCGCGCCTCGGCGGCCCGGCACAGCTCCACGAGGTACTCCGCCGGGAGCCAGGAGAGCCGGTGCCCCCTCGCGATCCGCTCGCGGATGAGCGGCGGCACCTCGGCACCGGCCTCGCCCATCACGGCCGGCGCCGCCTCGTCCAGGCTCGCGAGGAGCAGCTGGAGGTGGGCCACCCGGACCTGGGGCGAGGGGTTCTTCATCTCGGGCGGGACAACCTACTACAGCCCGGGCGACCGACGCTCGTGGGCGCTCCCCGCCCCTGCCCCTCCCGGTGCGACGAGGAGGGAGTACCCCGACCCCTCGGGAGCTCACGTCCAAGGCTGCCGCGAGCGCTCCTCCCAGTACCCCGCGGCCGGCTCGCGCAGCCCGGCGAGCCGCGCCAGCGCCTCTCCGTCGAGCGTCACCCGGAGCGCCCCGAGGTTCGAGCGCAGCTGCTCCACGGTGGCCGCCCCGAGGAGCACCACGTCGGCCCAGGGCTGGGCGAGCGCGGCCGCCAGCGCCACCGCGTCCACCCCCTCCCCGGCCACCGCGGCGGCCTCGGCGAGCGCCCC
>JAJXVM010000218.1 GCA_021782135.1 Myxococcales bacterium
CAGCTCGGCCCCCTCGGCCGGAGCGGCGCCGGGGATCTCCTCGCGCGCCGCCTCCTCGGCCGCGGGCCCGTTCTCGGCGGCCGGCGTCGCCTGCGGCGCGCCGTCGGCCGGCTGGGCAGCCGGGACCGGCTCGGCGGGGCGCTCGACCTCGGCGCGAGCCTTGGCCTCCTGCTGCTCCGCCTCCTCTTCGGAAGGGACCTGGTCGACGACGCTCGAGTGCTCGCCCTCGGTGAGCTCGAACTCCTCCGAGAAGTCCGGGTCGCCGTAGACGTCGCCGACGTAGAGGAAGGCGGCCTTCTCGAGGCCGATGTCGACGAAGGCGGCCTGCATGCCCGGGAGCACCCGGACCACCCGCCCCTTGTAGATGTTGCCGACGATCCCCTTCTCGCGCTTCCGCTCCAGGTAGAACTCGTGGATCGTCCCGCTCTCGACCAGGGCGACGCGCGTCTCCGCGCCCGCCGCGTTGATCACGAGGATGCTGTTGCCCGCCATGATGGACCTCGCTCGCCTGGCCTTCCCTGTGCGGAGGCAGCGAGGCCCACCCCGGGCCACGTTCGCGACGGCGGAGCTCCGGGTGGAGCGCAACCGTTGCGACCGTATGTCGAGCTTTCGCTCAAGCTTCGCGATCCTCCGCGCCGGGCGGCCGCCGCGCAGGCGGCCCGATGCCGGGCACGTTCGTATGGTTCAAGCGTCGAGGTAGCGCGGAGCACGGGGCTGCCCCGGCTGCGACCGAGGGACCGAAGCCCTCGCGAAGCTGACGCCTTCCTTCAAGACCTTCACTCCCCTTGGCGGCGCGCCGTCGCCGAAGATGGCCGCCAGCACCTCGGCTGGCTTGGCGCTTCCGGACGGGTCCGCCTTCAAGCTGAATGTGACCTGGGTCCCTCCTTCGAGGGCGATGTGGGTCACGATGCTCTTCAGGTCTATCTCCCTTTCCTTCCCGCGCGCAATCTTCTCGTTCCTTTTCCCGCGAGGCCTGGGAGGGGGGGCCCGGTGGACGAGGGAGCGATCGGCCGCCTGGAAGGCCGCCACTCGCGCCGAGAGATCCGCGGGTTGGAAGGATTCCGGGAAGTTGGCCAGGTAGTGGACCGCGAGCTGGGCCTCGCTGATCGAGGGCTCCCGGGCGTCGATGACCCTCGCCTCGTAAATCGGCATCCCGGGCGGCAGCTGGGGCGCGAGCCCGGCCGCGACCTGGGCCGGGTCATGGAGACCCAGCAGCTCGAGGTCGAGGTACTCGCAGCTGCTCTCCACCCCCACCGGAAGCGCCGGGCCGAACGAGACCCGCGGCTTGGGGTGGAACCCCTGCGACCAGGCCACCGGGAGCTCCGCCCGCCGGACCGCGCGCAGGATGGCGTGCATGATCTCGAGGTGGGAGAGGGCCACCAGCCGGCCGAGCTTCCCGTACCGGACGCGCACGAAGGTGCGCGCCTCGGGCGGCGGCGGGCGCGGGAGCGGCGGCGGCGCCGGGACGTAGTCCTTGGCCTCGTACACCCGGTTCTTCACCACCTCGTAGTCGCAGGCGCCGCAGGCGGTGCAGGGCGCGAGGACGCAGTCGGGCACCTCGGCGAGGTCGCGCGCCGCGGCGAGCTGCTTCTGGAGGTAGGCCTTGGTCACCCCGCAGTCGATCCGGTCCCAGGGCAGCACCTCGTCGAGCTGGCGGCGCCGGTGCGCGAAGAAGGCGATGCCCACCCCGTGCTGCCGCTCGCACTCGGCGAAGGCCTCGAGCCAGACCTCCTCGCGGAACCACTCGGTCCAGCCGTCGAGCCGCTGGCCGCGGCGGAAGGCGTGCAGCACCGCCGCGCCGGCGCGCCGGTCCCCCAGCGCGAGCGCCCCCTCGATGGAGGACTGGCGGGACTCGTGCGGCTTGAAGGCGATGGCGCCGCCGCGGCCGCCCAGCTCGGCGGAGATGAGCGCCTGGCGCCGGCGCGTCTCCTCCGGCGGGATCATCGGCTCCCACTGGAAGGGCGTGAAGGGCTTCGGCACGAAGGTGCTGGCGCCGAGGTTGATGGCCGCCGAGCCCTGCCCCTTGGGCAGCACGCGGCGGGCGGTGGCGAGGCACTTCTTCGCCAGCCGGGCGATGGCCACCACGTCCTCGTCCCGCTCCTCCGGCAGGCCGATCATGAAGTAGAGCTTGAGGAGCGACCAGCCGTTCCCGAAGATCGACTCGACCGCGCGGAGCAGGTCCTCCTCGCGGTTGCCCTTGTTGATGACCGCCCGCATGCGCTCGGTGGCCGCCTCGGGCGCGAGGGTGAAGCCGGTCTTGCGCACCCGGCCGATCTTCCGCGCCAGCGACTCGCTCATGGTCTCGGTGCGCAGCGAGGGCAGCGACATCGAGATGCGCTCGCCCTCCCAGCGCGCCAGGAAGTCGTCGAGGAGCGGGTTCAGGCAGTCGTAGTCGCCGGAGCTGAGCGAGAGCAGCCCCACCTCCTCGTAGCCCGAGGCCCGCAGCCCCTGCTCCGCGAGGCGGAGGATCTCGCGCGGGCCGCGCTGGCGCGTCGGCCGGGTGACCATGCCCACCTGGCAGAAGCGGCAGCCCCGGGTGCAGCCGCGCTGCAGCTCGATGGGGAGCCGATCGTGCACGGTCTGCATGAACGGCACCACCGGCCGCTCGTAGGCGCTGGTGGAGAGGGCGTCGAGGTCGGGCATGACCCGCCGCTCCACCTTCTCGTAGCCGGGGAGCAGCGGCTCGAGCGCGGTGAGCACCTTCGTCTCCGGGTGGTAGCGCGGCCGGAAGAACGAGGGGACGTAGACGCCGGGGATGCGCGCCAGGGCGGCGAGGAGCTCCCGGCGGGAGGCGCCCGAGCCCTTCCAGGCGATGACCGCCTGCGAGAGCTCGTGCACCGCCTCCTCGCCCTCGCCCACCACGAAGCAGTCGAAGAAGTCGGCGACCGGCTCGGGGTTGTAGGCGCAGGGGCCGCCGCCCACCACCAGCGGATCGCCCGGGCCGCGGTCGGCCGCGAGGAGCGGGATCCCGGCGAGGTCGAGGAGGGCGAGGCAGCTCGTGTAGCAGAGCTCGAACTGCAGGGTGATCCCGAGGACGTCGAAGTCGCGCGCCGGCAGCCGCGACTCGAGCGAGAAGAGCGGCTGCCGGTGCTCGCGCAGCGCCGCCTCGAGGTCGGGCCAGGGCAGGAAGAGCCGCTCGCAGGCGATCTCCGGCCGGTCGTTGAGCGTGTGGTACAGCAGCCGGAACCCGAGGTTCGACATCCCGACCTCGTAGGTGTCGGGGAAGGCGAGCGCGAACTTGAGGCGGACGGCGGACAGGTCCTTCTTCACCGCGCCGAACTCCTCGCCGACGTAGCGGGAGGGCTTCTGGGCGCGGAGGATGAGCTCGTCCAGGATCTCGGGAGCGTTCATTCGGATGCGGGCGGCGGGTTCGAACCGCCGGCGGCCCGTCCTATGTCGAGGTGCGCGGGCCCGAGGGCCCGGAGAGGCGGAGGGGTGTAACAGAGCGGCGGCGGCGCCACAAGCCGCGCGGCCCGGCGTGCGCCCGCCCGGCCGTCAGCTGCCGGCCCTCTCCAGCTTCGAGGCCGCCTCGGCCCGGATCCGCTCCGCCTCCGGGTCGCCCGCGTCGCGCGCCGCCGTGGCCAGCGAGAGCGCCCGGCGCCAGGCCGCCTTCGCGTCCTCGGCCGCGCCGTTCTTCTCGAGCGCCTCGCCGAGCACGAGCTGGTTGTCGGCGCTGTCGGGGAACAGCCGGGCGGCGATGCGCGCCTGCTCGAGCCCCGCCTCGGGATCCCCTGGCCCGATCGGCCAGCCGGGGGCGCGCAGCAGGAGCATCGCGAGCACGCGATGGGGACCGGCGGCGTCGAGGCGCGGCGCGGCGGCGATCGCCTTGCGCAGCAGCTCCGGCATCTTCCCGAGCGCGTCCTTGCCGGTCGAGGGGCGCTCCCGGGCCTGCTGCCCGAGGGCGATGGCGAGCCGGTAGTCGCAGGCGATGTCGGACGGCGCCCGCCGCTGGCACCACTGGCCGAGCTGGACCTCCTCGCCGGCGAGCCGCGCCCGGGTGGCCCCGTCCTTCTCCCGCTCGACGCGGAAGGTCATGGCCCGCATCGCCCCGACGAGCGCGTCCACGCGCCGCTCGTCCGCCGCCGCCGCGTCGAGGTAGAGCGCCTGCGCCCTCTCGGCCTGGGCGGGATCGGCGCGCCGGGCCCAGGCGGCGTCGGCCTCGCGCACCAGCTCGTCGGCGCTCCGGCCGCGGGCGGCTCCGGGGGCGATGGCGGCGACCGGGCGGGGCTCGTGGAGCGCCGAGGCGCAGGCCGTCCCCAGGAGCACCGCCGCGCAGCTCGCCGCCGCCCAGCAGCTCATCGCGCCCCCGCGTAGGCCTTGCGCGCGCCGGCGAGGGCCTTCTCGTCGAGCGGCTCGAAGCCGGTCATCTGCATCCCCGCGAGCGCCTCCTGTCCGGCGGGATCCGAGGGCAGCCCGCGGACGGCCGACTCGACGGCGGCGGCGGACCTGGAGGGGAGCCGCGCCCCGACCACCGCGAGCACCCCCGCCGGGAGCGGCGCCGAGCGCGCCGCCACCTCGAGATCGGCGGCGAACGGCAGCGACGCGAGCGCCGCCTCCTGCGCGCCGTCGAGGAGCACCGCCACCGGCTCGCCGGCCGCGGCGCGGCGCAGCGCCGACAGCACCGCCCCGGACTGGACCACCCGCACGCTCGCGGGCAGCGGCCCCCAGCCCCCGAGCGCGGGGCCGCGCACGAACCCCGGCGCGAAGCCCGCGCTGGAGAGGACGGTGAAGCCAGGGAGCGAGGCCGGCGAGGCGGCGCGCCCCTTCTTCAGCACCAGCGCCCAGCGCTCCAGCGCGGGACGGCCCTTCTGCACCGCCTGGAGCCGCGGGCGCAGCCCCAGGTCGCGCTCGTGCTTCAGGAAGAACGGGAGCGACACCATGGCGGCGTCGGCGTCCTTCCCGCGCAGGCGCGACACCCCCGCCTCCTCCGAGGGCTCGTAGACCGCCGCGAGGGGCAGGCCCGCGCGCGAGGAGACGGCGGCGGCGAAGGCGTCCATGGCGGGCTGGGCCTCGGCGGTGGTGCCCGGCGAGCCGGGCGAGCAGACCACGAGGACGTGCTTCGCCGGCGCGGCCAGGGCGGGCGGCGACGCGAGGAGCACGGACAGGAGCGCGGGAACGGCGAGCCTCATGTCGCCAATCTATCGTTTCGCCGCGAGGTCGGGCGAACTCGCGAAGGGCCGTCCGCGCCCTTTCGAGGCACCCCCCACTTTCCCGGGGTGTGCTAAACGTGAGCCCGTGGCCCCGCAATTCCGCATCGAGGAGTACCTCCGGCGCGTCTCCGAGCGCGTCAACTCGCAACTCCAGCGGCTCGCGTCCGAGTGGAAGCGCTCGAGTCCCCAGCCGCTCGCGGACTCGCTCGAGTACGCGCTCCTGGGCGGCGGCAAGCGGCTCCGACCGGCGCTGGTCCTCGCCTCCTGCGAGGCGCTCGGCGGCGACGGCGGCGACGACGGGCTCGCGATGCGCTTCGCGCTGGCGCTCGAGATGATCCACTCCTACTCGCTCGTGCACGACGACCTCCCGTGCATGGACGACGACGACCTGCGGCGCGGCCGGCCCACCGTGCACAAGGCCTTCGACGAGGCGACCGCCATGCTCGCGGGCGACGGCCTGCAGTCGCTCGCCTTCCGGCACCTGCTCGCCACCGGCAACCCGCGCGCGGCGCCGCTCGCGGGGCTGCTCGCCGAGAACGCCTGGCACATGGTGGAGGGGCAGGCGCTCGACATCCGGGCGGAGGGGCGCGTTCTCTCCGAGCCCGAGGTGCTCGCGCTCATGGCCAACAAGACCGGCGCGCTCATCACCGCGGCCTGCGTGGGCGGCGCCATCGCCGCGACCGGCGCCCCGAGCGGCCTCGACGAGGTGGGGCGGCGGCTCGGGCTGGCGTTCCAGATCGCCGACGACATCCTCGACCTCACCAGCGACGCCGCCACCCTCGGCAAGCGCGCCGGCAAGGACCAGGCCGCGGGGAAGGCCACCCTGCCCTCGCTGGTGGGCATCGAGGAGGCG
>JAJXVM010000219.1 GCA_021782135.1 Myxococcales bacterium
GTGCACCTGCGCAGCAATGGCGACCCCGGCTGGCGCGTCCTCAGCCGCGGCTGGAAGCGCCTCCTCGATTTCGAGGAGGCCTACCAGGTCATGAAGAGCTCCGGACTTGTGATCAATCGTTAGCCCCCGCCCTCCCCGTACGACGGGGAGGGTGAGCCTCCTCCCCTCTCCCGCGCAGCGGGGGAGGGTCAGGGAGGGGGCCGACCCTCACTCCACCCAGTCGGCGATGAAGACGTTGGTCTCGCCGGGGCGGGAGCCGTGGCGGTTCGAGGCGAACACGAGCTGCTTCCCGTCCGGCGAGAACATCGGGAACCCGTCGAAGCCCTCGTAGGTGGTGATGCGCTCGAGCCCGGTGCCGTCGTCGTTCACCATGTAGATGTCGAAGTTCCGCCCCTTCGGATCGCCCACGTTGGAGGCGAAGAGGATCCGCCTGCCGTCGGGGTGGAAGAAGGGCGCGAAGCTGGCCGCGCCGAGGTTCGTCACCGGGTGCTGGTCGCGGCCGTCGGCGTCCATCACCCAGATCTCGAGCACCGTCGGCCGCACCAGCCGCCTCGCGAGCAGCGCGCGGTAGTCGGCCAGCTCCCGCGCCGTCCTCGGCCGGCTGGCGCGGTAGACGATCCGCTTGCCGTCGGGCGAGAAGAAGGCCCCGCCGTCGTAGCCCACGGTGTCGGTGAGCCGGGTGAGGCCCGAGCCGTCGAGCCGCATCTTGTAGAGGTCGAGGTCGCCGTCGCGGGTGGAGGTGAAGACGATCCAGCCGTCCTTCGAGATGGTGGCCTCGGCGTTGTAGCCGGGCGCGGGCGCGAGCGGGCGCAGGTCCGAGCCGTCCGGGCGCGCGGTGTAGATGGTCAGCTCCTCGAGCGGCCAGACGTACCCCTTGGAGCGATCCGGGGGCGGCGGGCAGGCCGGGTCGTGGGCGAAGGTGCTCGAGTAGAGGATCCGCTGGCCGTCGGGGAAGAAGTAGCCGCAGGTGGTGCGGCCGAGGCCGTTCGAGACGCGCCGCACGTTCCGGCCGGCGGTGTCCATCACGTACTCCTGATCGCAGGCGCGCCCTCCCCGGGTGGACTGGAAGATGAGCTCCTTGCCGTCGAAGCGGAAGTAGGCCTCGGCGTTCTCGCCGCCGAAGGTGAGCTGGCGCACGTTGCGGAGGTGGCGCTCCCCGGGAAGGGCCAGGTCCGCGCCCGGAGAAGCCTCCTCGCCGGCCGGGGCGGCCGGCCCCGCGTGGGAGCACGCCAGGGCGAGGGCCAGGAAGACGAGCGGGATCGGGCGCATGGGACGGGTACTTAGCCCCGGGGCCGCCCAGCCGCCGTACGGGCGCTTGTCGAGAGGCCGCGAGATCCCCATAATTCGTTCCGTGGGCACGAACCCGTTCCTGCTCGCTCTGCTCTCACTTTTCCCCGGCGCGGCGCTCGCCGCCACGCCCGCGGCTGGGCAGGTTCGTATCCACCTCCCGGTCGCCGCGCACGTCATCACGCAGGACTGGTCGAAGCTGCTCCCCGACGAGAACAGCCCGCTCGCCTCCTGCGAGCTCTTGCCCTGTGGCGAGGAGAAGCCGCCGGTGCGGCTCCACTACTGGCTCCTCGGCTACACGCCGGAGAAGCCGGAGGAGATGGTCCGCGAGCTGACGAGCCGGCTCAACGAGCCGGTGGTCACCACCGCCGCCGACTGGCTGACGCGGAAACGCATCGGCTTCGATCTGGACGGGGGCCACTTCGTGGTCGCGTTCCGGCTGCGGTCTCCCTGAGCGACGCCGGCGGTCGAGCCCCGGTGCGCCGGCGCCGCGAGCGAGAGCGGGAGCACCTCCGGACGGTACCCATTCGAGCGCCAGGGCAACCGGCCGCCCGGCCCTTTTGCTCCCCTCCGGGGCTGTGGCAAGCTGGCGGACCGTGATCGACCGGCCGCTCCTGTTCGTGCTCCTCCTCACCGCCTGCTCGCGGTCGCCACAGGTGCTCCCCGCCAACCGCCGGGGCGCCGACGCCGCGCCGCCGGCGGCGTCCGAGAGCCAGCTCGCCAAGGTCCGGCCGCCGCGCGCGCCCTGCCTCGGCGCGCGCGGGCGCGGCAGCCCCGACGAGCTGACCGACCGGGCCCTCGACGCGCTCGACGGCAACGACGGCGACCGCGCGCTCGGCTGCGCGGAGGAGGCGCTCCAGCTCGAGCCGTCGTACCTCCCGGCGCTGCACGCGCGGGCGGCGGCGCTGGTGGCGCTCGGCAAGCTCGACGAGGCCCGCGTCGCCTACTCGCTGGCGCTGGCGGTGGCGCCCGACGACGCCGAGGTGCTGCGCGGCGCCGCCGACCTCTACGTCTCCCGGCTGGGCTCGGAGCGGGAGCTGCTCGACCTCGGCCGCGCCTACGCGGTGCGCGGGCTCGAGGTGGCGCGCAAGGGCCGGCAGCCCGACCACGAGCTCGCGGGCGAGCTCGCCACCCTCGCCGCCATGGCCGAGAACGACCTCGGCGACAGCCGCGCCGCGCTGGCGCACGCCGAGGAGGCGCTCCGGCAGCAGCCCGGGGACGCCGACGCGCTCTACGAGCGCGGGGTGGCGAGCTACGAGCTCTGCCGCTTCGCCGACTCGCGGCGCGACTTCGACGCGGTGCTGAAGAAGGTGCCGGAGGATCCCTGGGCGCTGCACTACCTGGGGCTGCTGGCCGAGCGCAGCGGCGACGGCGGGCACGCCGACGAGTACCAGCGCAAGGCGCGCACCCTCTCGCCCAACGAGTTCCGCAACCCGGTGGAGATCGACCCGAAGGCCTTCCAGCGCGAGGTGGACCAGGCCGTCGCGACCTTGCCGGCCGAGGACCGCCAGGCGATCCGGGACGTGCCGGTGGAGGTCGCCGACCTGCCCGCGCTCGAGGACCTCACCGCCGCCGACCCGCCGCTCTCGCCGTCGATCCTGGGGCTCTTCCGCGGGCCTCCCGAGCAGGAGCCCTGCCAGCCCGGCGACGGGCCACGCTGCCGCAGCATCGTGCTCTACCGCAAGAACCTCGCCCGCTTCGCCCGCGACCGGGCCGAGCTCAGCGAGCAGGTGAAGGTGACCCTGCTCCACGAGATCGGCCACCTGCGCGGCGAGAACGACGACGACCTGCGGGCGCGCGGGCTGGAGTAGCGGCGCGGCGAGCGCCGCGGGGTCGCCCCTCCCCGACCCTCCCCGTGCGACGGGGAGGGAGAGGCATCTGGTGCTCCCGGGGAGCTGCACCCGCTGGCACCGAGCGCACCTCTTCCCCTCTCCCGAGGAGCTGCACCCGCTGGCACCGGGGCCCACCTCTTTCCCTCTCCCGCGGAGCGGGGGAGGGCCAGGGAGGGGGCAGCTCCGCTACAACCTCCCGCACGGCCGCCGGAACGGGCAGCGGCGGCAGGAGGCGGGGTCCTCGAGCTGCGGGAACTGGCGCAGGCTGGCGCGGTTGGCGGCGGGGTCCTCGAGCAGCGCCTTCATGCCGGCGATGCTCTCGCGCATCTTGGCCTCGCAGCCGCGCAGCGCCTCCGGGTCGGCCCGCACCGCCACCTCGTCGCCGCCGGCGCCGAGGTAGACGAGCCCGCCCACCACCTGCTCGGGCGCGAGGCTCCACTTCCCCTGCGCGTAGATGGTGTAGATCCCGACCTGCGTCTGGTCGACGCCGCGCTCCTTGCCGGTCTTCCAGTCGAGCACGTGCACGAGGCCGTCGCGGTCGCGGTAGGCGAAGTCGATGGCGACCCAGATCTTCGTCCCCTCGAAGGCGAAGCTGTCGAGCTCGTCCACGGTGAGCCAGTCGGTGCGCGGCGTCTCGCGGATGCGGGCGAAGGCGGGGCTGCGGTAGAAGCCCTCGAGCGAGCCGGCCACCACCTCCTCGAAGATCCGCTTCCACTCCTCGCCCGTCACCGGGTCGCCGTACTCGTGCTCCACCAGGCAGCCGACGGGCTTGCGGTCGCGCCAGTAGCTCTTCTCGCGCGAGGCCGACCACTGCGCGCGGGCGCGCTGGCGGGTGCGGGCGACGACCTCCTCGAGCGGGGCGAACTGGCCGGTGGCCTGCGCCCGGCGCAGGAGCTGCTTCAGCGAGTCGTGCACCAGCGAGCCGGCCCACTGCCAGCGCGAGCTGAGCTGCTTCAGGACGTAGAGCTCGCGCACCTCCGAGCCGGCCGGCGCCCCCCAGCCGCCCCAGGAGCCGTAGTAGGCGTAGTAGTAGGCGCGCCGGCACTCGGCGAACTTCTCGTGGCGGGACTTGGACCAGGTGAAGTCGTTGGTGAGCTCGGCCATCCGGCGAGCAGTCTAGCGCGCGGCGGGGACAGGGCCCAGGGGCCGGCGGCTCGGCGGCCAGCCGGAGCGCTGCGCGATCACCCCTCCCCGGCCCTCCCCGTGCGACGGGGAGGGAGGGGCGTCCGAGGCGCTCCCGGGGAGCTGCACCTGGGCCCACCTTTTTCCCTCTCCCGCGGAGCGGGGGAGGGTCAGGGAGGGGGCAAGGACCGGAGCGCCCGGTGGCCGCCCATCCCCACGCGACCTCCTTCCCTCTCCCGCGAAGCGGGGGAGGGTCAGGGAGGGGGCACCCGTCGCTACCGCCGCAGACCGGCCCGGTCGTCGTCGTCCGAGTCCACCACCGGCGCGTCGCCGCCGCCCTTCACCGCCTCGGCCATGGGCTCCACCTTGACCTCGCCGATGGGGAGCCCGGCGAGCTGCGGCTTCACGTCGGCGGCGTTGCCCACCAGCACCAGCGTGAGCTTCGCGGGGTCGAGGTACTGGCGGACGGCGTCCTGCACGTCCTGCGCGGTGACCTTCTGGATGGACTGCACGTAGCGGTCCCAGTAGTCGTCGGGGAGGCCGTAGACCACCTCCTCGGAGAGCTTGCCGGCGATGCCGCCGACGGTGGCGAAGTCGGCCGGGAGGGAGAGCGCCAGCGCGTTCCTGGCGTCGGTCAGCTCGGCGGCGCTGACCGGGGTGTCGCGGATGCGCTTCACCTCGGCGAAGAGGTCCCGGAGCGCCGCCCCGGTGACGTCGGCCTTCACGTTGCCGGCGATGTAGCTCGTGCCGCCGAGCTTGCGCGCCTCCTCGCGGGTGTAGATGCCGTAGGTGTAGCCGTGCTTCTCGCGCAGCTCGCGGAAGAGGCGCGAGGCTGAGCCGCCGCCCAGGATCTGGAAGGCGACGTCGACCTTCACGTAGTCGGGGTTGGCGCGGTCGAGGCCGGGCGTCCCGAACATCACCAGGGTCTGCGAGGCGTCGGGCTTGTCCACGAGCAGGGTGCGGACGGTCCGCTCCGGGATCTTCGCCTTGGGCTCGGCGGGGGCGGCGCCCGGCTTCCAGCCGCCGAACGCCTTCTCGAGCCTCGGCTCCAGCTCGGCGCGGGTGACGTCGCCCACCACCACCAGCTCGGCGGCGTTGGGCACGAAGTAGCGCTGGTGGAAGGCGGCCAGGTCCTGGCGGGTGGTGGCGGTGGTGGAGGCCTCGGTGCCGCCGATCCAGTGGCCGTAGGGGTGGCCCTGCCAGTAGAGCTTGCCGAAGGCCTTGGCCGCGGCGACGCCGGGCTGGTCGCGCTGCTGCAGCAGCGTCACCATGCGCGCGTCCTGCACGCGGGCGAAGTCGGCCTGCGGGAAGGCCGGGCGCAGGGCCACGTCGGCGAAGATCTCGAGCATCTTGTCGAGGTGCCGCGAGAGCGAGGCCCCCGAGACCGACGCCGAGTCGAAGCCGGCGCCGGCCGACACGCTCGCGCCGATGAAGCCCAGGTCGTCGGAGATCTGGGTGGCGCTGCGGGTGGTGGTGCCCTCGGTGAGCATCGAGGAGGTGAAGCTCGCGAGCCCGGGCAGCGCCCGCGGATCGTGGATCGCGCCGGCGTCGAGGGAGAGGTCGAGCGAGACGATGGGGAGGCGGTGGAACTCGACGAGCCGCACCTTGAGGCCGTTCGAGAGCGTGAAGTGCTGCTGCGCCGGCACCTTGAGCACCGGGGGCGGGCCGTTGGGCGGCACCACCGCGCGGTCGGGCGGGGCGAGCGAGAGCGCCTTGGCCTCGGCGACGGCGGCGTCGTGGCGGGGGG
>JAJXVM010000220.1 GCA_021782135.1 Myxococcales bacterium
CGCGCCGGGCCAGTCGCCGCCGCCCGCCGCTCCGCCGGCCCAGCCCCCCGCTCCCACCCCCGCCCCGGCGCCCGCGCCGGGCCGTTGAAAGAGTTGCCCCGCCTCGCGTGTTCTCGATGGTTCGACCATGCAAGATCTCGCCGCCACCGCTCCCTCGCAGCCAGCGTTCTCGGGCCGCCCCATCGGCGAGATCCTGGTCGCCACCGCCGGCCTGACGCCGGAGAAGCTCGAGGAGGCGCTCGCCGCCCAGCGCGGGCCCGAGGCGGGCAACCGGCTGGGCGAGGTGCTGGTGCGGATGAAGGCCGTCCAGGAGGAGGACGTGCTCCGGGCGCTGTCGCTGCAGCTCGACCTGCCGCTGGTGACGCGGATCGACCCCGAGGCGGTCCCGCCGGAGCTGGTGGCGAAGGTGCCGATCAACTTCGCCAAGCAGGCTCGCATCGTGCCGCTCGGGCGGCTCGACGGCGCGGTGCGGCTCGCGGTCGCCGACCCCCTCGACACCGGCGGCCAGGAGAGCGCGGCGATCCTGCTCGGGCTCCCGGTGCTGCCGGAGCTCGCCCCGCCCCAGCTCATCGTGGACGCCATCAACCAGGTCTACGACCGCGCGGCCGACGAGAACGCCCGGCTCATGGAGGACCTCGAGACCGAGGACCTCGAGAGCGTGGCCCACGAGCTCGAGGAGCCGACCGACCTGCTCGAGGCCGACGAGGAGGCCCCGATCATCCGGCTGGTGAACTCGCTGCTCTTCCGGGCGGTGAAGGAGCGGGCCAGCGACATCCACATCAACCCCGAGGAGCGCGACCTCTCGGTGCGCTACCGCATCGACGGCGTGCTGCGCGAGGTGATCCGCCCCCCGAAGCGCATCCAGGCGTCCATGGCGAGCCGCATCAAGATCATGGGCGGCCTCAACATCGCCGAGAAGCGGCTCCCGCAGGACGGCCGCATCCGCATCAAGATCGCCGGCAAGGACGTGGACATCCGCCTCTCCACGGTGCCGACGGCCCACGGCGAGCGCATCGTGATGCGGCTCCTCGACAAGTCGAACGTGCTCCTCGATCTCGGGGAGATCGGCTTCGAGGACTGGCAGCTTCGGATCATGGACCAGCTCATCACCCGCTCGCACGGGATCGTGCTGGTCACCGGCCCCACCGGCTCGGGCAAGACCACCACGCTCTACGCCGCCCTCAGCAAGATCAACTCCCCGGACCTCAACATCCTCACCATCGAGGACCCGGTCGAGATCCCGCTCAAGGGCGTGGGACAGGTGCAGGTGAACCCGAAGATCGACCTGACCTTCGCCTCGGGGCTGCGCGCCTTCCTGCGCCAGGATCCGGACGTGGTGATGGTGGGCGAGATCCGCGACCTCGAGACCGCCGAGATCGCCATCCAGGCCTCGCTCACCGGCCACCTGGTGTTCTCGACCATCCACACCAACGACGCCGCCGGCGCCATCACCCGCCTCGCCGACATGGGGGTGCAGCCGTTCCTGGTGGCCTCCTCGCTGGTGGGGGTGCTGGCCCAGCGGCTGGTGCGCGTGCTCTGCCCCGAGTGCAAGCAGGCCTACGTCCCCACGCAGGAGGAGCTCTCGCAGGCGGGGATCACCCCGAGGATCCTGGCCAGCGCCGGCACCCCGCGGCAGCTCTACCGGGCGGTGGGCTGCCCCGCCTGCCAGCAGACCGGGTACCAGGGCCGCACCGGCATCTACGAGCTCATGCTGGTGGACGACGACTTGCGGCAGCTCATCCTCAAGAACGTCGACTCCTCCAGCATCAAGCGCAAGGCCGCCGAGCACGGGATGCTGTCGCTGCTCGAGCACGGCGCCTACAAGGTGGCCCAGGGGATCACCACCGCGGCCGAGGTGCTGTCGGTGACGGCGGAGGACCTGCACTAGTGCCGGTGTTCGAGTACAAGGCCCTGGACGCCGCCGGCAAGAGCGTGGCCGGCCTCAAGGAGGCCGACACGCCGCGCACGCTGCGCGCGGTGCTCCGCCGCGACGGCCTGTTCCTCACCGAGGTGGTGGGGCAGCAGCAGGCGGCCGCCGCCGCGGCCCGGGACGTCCGCAAGCGCTGGCTCACCGGGCGGGTGAAGGCCGACGACCTCGCCATCATGACCCGCCAGCTGGCCGTGCTGGTGGGAGCGGGCGTGCCGCTGGTCGAGGCGCTCACCGCCCTGGTGGACCAGGTGGAGCACGAGCGGCTCAAGCGCATCGTCTCCGACGTGCGCCAGCGGGTGAACGAGGGCAGCTCGCTCGCCGACGCCATGGCGTCCCACCCGCGCGTCTTCTCGAACCTCTACGTCAACATGATCCGGGCCGGCGAGTCGTCGGGCGCGCTCGAGATCGTGCTGGTGCGCCTCGCCGACTTCACCGAGAACCAGGCCCGCCTGAGGGCCAAGATCGTGGGCACCCTCACCTACCCGGCGGCGATGCTGGTCATCGGCACGGTGATCATGGCGATCCTCTTCACGGTGGTGATCCCCAAGATCACCCGCATCTTCGACGAGACGCGGGTCACGCTGCCGCTCACCACCCGGGCCCTCATCGGCTTCTCGACCTTCGTCCACGACTGGTGGTGGGCGGGCGGGCTCCTGGCGATGGCGGCGGGGGTGCTGCTCGGGCGCTGGAAGCGGACGCCGGCGGGCCGCGCCACCTGGGACCGGCGCATGCTCACCGTCCCCATCTTCGGCGGGCTGGTGCGCCAGATCGCCATCGCGCGCTTCTCGCGCACGCTCTCGACGCTGCTGCGCAGCGGCGTCCCGCTGCTCACCGCCATGGACATCGTGAAGAACATCGTCGGCAACGTCCGGCTCCAGGCGGTGATCGAGGAGTCGGCGGTGGCCATCCGCGAGGGCGAGAGCATCGCCGCGCCGCTCAAGCGGTCCGGCGAGTTCCCGCCGCTCGTCTACCACATGGTCGCCATCGGCGAGCGCTCCGGGCAGCTCGAGGAGATGCTCAAGAACGTGGCCGACGCCTACGACGCGCAGGTGGAGACCAAGATCGGCGCCCTGACCTCGCTGCTCGAGCCGCTGATGATCGTCGGCATGGGCGTGGTCGTGGCGCTGATCGTGTTCTCGATCCTGATGCCGATCCTGCAGATCAACAACCTGGCCGGAGGAGCCTAGACATGCGAACCCAGCGACGCCGCGAGCGCGGCATGACCCTCATCGAGATCATGGTGGTGATCACCATCCTCGGGCTCATCGCCGCCGCGGTGGCGGTGAACGTGGTGAGCAACCTCTCCGACGCGCGCATCAAGCAGGCGAAGGCCGACCTGCACACGCTCGAGAACTGCCTCGACCTCTACAAGATCGACAAGGGGAACTACCCCAGCACCGAGGAGGGGCTGCAGGCGGTGGTGACGGCGGGCAAGTGCAAGAACCAGCTCAAGGACCCCTGGAACCACGACTACGTCTACCTCTACCCGGGGCAGCTCCACCCGGACGGCTTCGACCTCAAGAGCTACGGCGCCGACGGCGCGCCCGGCGGAGAGGGCGAGAACGCCGACATCGTGAACAAGTAGGGAGCGCGTGCGCCGCGGCTTCACATTGATCGAGCTGCTGATCGTCATCGCCGTCGTGGCGGTGGCGTCGGCGGCCGCCGTGCCGGCGCTCGACGCGATCACCGGCGCCAACGCCCGCTCCGCCGCCGGCGAGCTGGCCGGGGCGATGCGCTACCTGTTCGACGTGGCCACGCTGCGTCACCAGACCTGCCGGCTGGCGCTCGACCTCGACCACCGCCGCTGGTGGGCCGAGTGCAGCAAGGGGCGCTACCTCGCCGGGCGCGAGCCGGTCGGCGAGCGCGACCGGGCGCGGGAGGAGGACGACGAGCAGCTGGCGGAGCGGTACGCGGACGAGCGCGACTCGGAGCGGCGCCGGCTCCTCGCCCGCGCCCACTTCGACGAGTTCCAGGACCGGCTGGCGCGCAAGCGGGACCTGCCCGGCTCGGCGGCCTTCCGCGAGGTCTGGTCCGAGCACCAGCGGGAGCCCTGGTCCAAGGGGATGGCCTACGTCTACTTCTTCCCGGGCGGCCGCGCCGAGGCGGCCCGGGTCCCGGTGGCGGACGGCTCGAACGTCTACTCGGTGGTGCTGCAGCCCTTCACCGGCCGGGCCCGCGTGGTCACGGGCGAGCCGGAGGTGCCGCGATCGTGAGCCGCCGCGGCTTCACGCTCCTCGAGGTCATGGTGGCCCTCGCCATCCTGGCGACCGCCCTCATGGCCCTGGCCGACCTGGGCGGGAGCGCCCTCGAGAACCACCTCTACGCCCGCCAGCTCGGCACGGCGACGCTGCTGGCGCGCGGCAAGCTGGCCGAGCTCGAGGAGAAGTACGAGGACTCCGGGTTCAGGGACTTCGACGAGCGCGAGGAGGGCACCTTCGACGCCCAGGGCCACCCCGAGTTCCGCTGGCGCGCCGAGCTGACCAAGCCCGACGGGCAGCTCGGGGCGGATCAGCTCCTCGGGCTGCTCACCGGCGCCGGGACCGAGGCGGGCGGGACGCAGGCGCTCCTCGACCAGCTGCTCGGGGGCCAGCAGCAGGGGACCGACGGCGGCCCGACCCAGGGCGCGAGCCCGGCCGGCGCGGCCATGGCCGGCATGATCCAGGCCCAGATGCAGACCTTCGGCGAGCAGCTCAAGCAGTCGCTGCGCGAGCTGCGCTTCACGGTGGCCTGGAAGAACGGGAAGAAGGACCGCCAGTTCACCGTCACCACGCACCTGGTGGTGCTCAACCCCCGCGCCCCCGGCGGAAGCCGCGGCACCTCGCCCGACATCCCGCCGAACCTGGGCACCGGCGGCGCCACCGGGGTCCCCGGCCAGATCAGCGTGCCGGGGCAGATCACGGCCCCCGGGCAGCTCGGCGGGAGCACCGGCTTCCCGACCCCCGGCCAGACGACGGTGGGCGGATGAGGCGCGGGTTCACCCTGGTCGAGGTCCTGATCGCCATGGGCATCTCGGCCGTCATCGGCGTCATGGCGCTCGGCTCGTTCCAGCGCGCCCACGAGGCGCGGGAGCTGACGCGCGCGCAGGAGGAGCGCTTCGGCGGGGCCCGCCGCACGCTCACGCGCCTGGCGCGCGAGCTCACCATGGCCTACCTCTCCGAGCACTACGACCACGCCCGCTTCCGCGAGCGGCCGACGCTCTTCCGGGGCAAGGACGGGGGCCGCCGCGACGACCTGCTCTTCACGAGCTTCTCCCACGAGCGGCTGGTCCGCGACGCCAAGGAGTCCGACCAGGCGCAGCTCGAGTACACCGTGGAGGCCGACCCGGAGCGCTCCGGCAAGCTGGCCCTCTTCCGCCGCGAGAAGCTGTACCTCGACGAGGATCCGGACCGCGGCGGGGACAAGGAGCTGGTGCTGCGGCACGTGACCGGCTTCGACGTCCAGTACTGGGACTGGACCAAGCAGGAGTGGATGAACGACTGGGTCTCCTCCTCGGTCGAGCGGCAGGGCACGCTGCCCACCCGGGTGAAGGTCCGGCTCACGCTGGAGATGCCGAACGGCAAGGAAGAGACCTTCGAGACGCAGGCGCGGGTGGCCATCATCCGCCCGCTGGACTTCTGATGAACCAACGCGGCGCCGCCCTCCTGCTGGTCATCACCGTCATCGCCGTCCTCACGGCGATCTCGGTCGATCTCGCCTACGAGACCCGGGTCTCGCTCGAGTCGGCCGCCGGCGCGCGCGACGAGCTGCGGGCCACCTACCTCGCGAAGAGCGCGGTGAACTTCTCCCGGCTGGTGCTCCACTTCCAGCAGCAGCTCGACCAGGCCTCGGGCGCCGCCGGGTCGCTCACCCAGCTCGCCCAGTCCGGCGGCCTCCCCGCCCAGCTCACCCAGCAGCTCCAGGGCAGCGGCCTGGCGGGCGGGCTCGGGGGGCTGACGGGCTCGGGGGGGCTCTCGCTGCGGCTCTGGGAGCTCGTCCCCATCGACTCGGCCATGACCGCGCTCTTCCGCACCAGCGGAGAGCGGCGGGCGGCCCCG
>JAJXVM010000221.1 GCA_021782135.1 Myxococcales bacterium
GCCGAAGGTGGGCGGCCACTCGGCCGCGTCGGCGGCCGCGAGCCGGCCCGAGGTGCCCGCGCCGAGGTAGAGGAGCCGGCCACCGTCCGCGATCGCTTCCGCGATCGCGTCCACGAGCGGCGTCAGCGCCGGGATCGCCCCGCCCACGGCGCGGGCCGCCTCCCGGTCGCCGGCGTGCAGCCGCGACAGGAGGGCGCGCGCCGGCAGGCCGTCCAGGCCGCGTCCGGCGGGGTGGAGCGCTTCGGTGGTGCGGGTTCGAGCCGTACCGGCCGCGGCGCCGCTAGGCGCCGGCCACCGGCTGGGAGCGACCGCGCCCGGCCTTCACCACGCGCCCCGCCTTGAGGCAGCGGGTGCAGACGCGGACGTGCGCGACGGTCCCGTTGGTCACCGCCCGCACCGAACGGAGGTTCGGCAGGGAGCGGGTCTTGGTCTTGTTGTTCGCGTGGGAGACATTGTTGCCGACGAGCGGCCCCTTCCCACAGATTTCGCAGCGGCGTGCCATGGCGGATTACCCCGTAAAAGAGCGCGGACTTCTAAGCCACTTCGCCGGCAAAATCAAGCTACTTCCGGCCGACCGCCTTCCCGAGCAGGGCCCCCACCGCCGCGGCGGCCTGGACTCCGGCGTGGAACTCTCCCTCGAGGCCCAGGCCCGGCAGCACCTCGCGGCCGGCGAAGAAGAGGTTCTTGTACGGAGTCCGGTAGGGCAGCCCGGTCACGCCGAACGCCTGCTCGCCCGCCACCTGGTAGAGGGGGTGCGGCAGCAGGCGCGAGCCGCGCCGCTCTTGCGCCGCCGCCAGCGCCGGGACCGACTGGCGCACCAGGTGGCGCTCGAAGAACGGGACCGCGTCGGCCACCGCCGCCAGCACCCGCTCGCCGACGCCCGCCAGGAAGTCGGCGCCGCGCTCCCGCGCGTCGGCGGGCACGAAGCCGGCCGCGCACACCACCCGCTCGTCGGCGACCACCTCTCCCGGGCCGCGGCGGGTGTCGCGCCGCGCCGGGAGGATCTGCAGGAGGACGGCGTTGCCGAGGTCGTCGGAGCCGCCGGCGTCCCGGAGCGCCACCACCGTCGTCCCGAGGGCCGGGGGCAGCGCCCCCTTCTTCACCACCAGGTTGACCGAGAGGAGCTGCCGGTGCGGCTTCACGGCGTCGAGCAGGGGCGCGAGCCGCGCCTCGTCGCGGGGCAGGAAGCGGCGCACCGCCGGGGCGTCGGTGGCGAGGACGAAGGCCCTGGCGACGAAGTAGTCCTTGTGGTCGGCGACGCGGACCGAGATCGCCTTCTGCGCGTCGAGCTCGAGCGCCTCGACCACCGCGGCGCCGCTCTCGCCGCCGCCGAGCAGCTCCCCGCGCGACTCGGCGATGCGGCGCCGGATGAGCTCGCGGTAGGCCTCGTACCCGCCGGGCATGCGGAAGGTGCCGTGCAGGGCGCAGCCGAGCAGCCGGTTCAGCGAGAAGGGCGAGGGCTCGCCGTCGAGGTAGCTGAGGAAGCGCTGCGAGGTGAGCAGCGCCGCGACGAAGGGGTGGTCCTCGAGCCCGGCGAAGGGGCGGGCCTCGTCCACGTGTCCTTCGGGGCCGGGGGCCGCGGCCCGGATGCCCCTGGCGAGGAGCCGCCGCTCGCCCTGTCCCTCCGGCGGCAGCGGCGGGATCTCCTTCAGGAACGGGTTCGCCGAGGCGAAGAGCCTCTCCAGGCTCCCCATCGCCGCCGCGAGCCGGGGCGCGTCGGCGGGCCACTCGCGCTCGAGCTCGCGCGCGCGGGCCTGCGGGTCGCGCGGGACGTCCACCCGGTGCCGGGGCAGCAGGAGCTGCAGGTCGGGCGCGGAGGGCTCGAGGATGCGGCCCACGTCCACGTGGAGCCCGAGCTCGACCAGGGCGGCCTCCGCCGCCGGGGTCTGCCGCGGGCCGAAGAGCACCGCGGGCGCGTAGGGGAGGAGGTAGCCGCCGTCCACGTAGCTCGGCCCCACCCCGTCGTGGTCGATGTGCAGGACGCGGTAGCCGCGCCGGGCGAGCAGGGCGCCGGCGACCGCCCCGCCGAGCTGCGATCCGATGACGCAGACGTCGTAGACGCGCTGGGTGGTGGGTGGTTTCAGGATCTGCGCCATGGCGGTCCCCGAGTCTAGGGCAGGTCGCCCTCGTGCAGCACGACGATCCCGCATCGCGCCAGCAGGGCCGCGCACACCCCGTTGCTGCCGCAGGATGGGGAGCCCTCCTTGAGCAGGGCGACCCGGACACGCCCGCCGCGGGCCGTTTCCGCCGCGGCCGAGGCCCCCCGCACGAAGGCCGAGGTCAGGTCGGCGCCCTCCCGGGAGACCACCCGGGCCCCGCCGTCGAGCACGTCGGCGCCGTCCCCGCCGGCGAGGTCGCAGGGGGGGCGCGGCGTGCCCAGGCCGGCCGCTTCCTCCGGGCAGATCGGGATCACCTCCCGGCCCCGCAGGGCCGCCAGCGCCCGCTCGTCCCGCCTGTCGCCGCCGTCCCAGCGGCAACGGGCGCCGAGGAGGCACGCGCTCACCAGCACCGGGCCGGGGACCGCGAGCGGCGAGCCGGCGTCGCGCCCCGCGGCCGCCCCGGGCCCTGTGGCGCGGTGCCCCACGATTCAGTCGGTGGGGTTGGAGATCCCGCGCTGCGGCGCGCCGGCGCCCTCGACCCGCACCCGGCGACCCTCGACCGAGAGGCGTCCGGCGGCGAACCAGCCCACCGCGCGGGGGTAGAGGCGGTGCTCCTCGGCGAGGATGCGGGCCGCCAGGGTGGCGTCGTCGTCGCCGGGCAGCACGGGCACCACCGCCTGGGCGACGATCGGGCCGGTGTCCACGCCCTGGTCCACGAAGTGCACGGTGCAGCCGGCGAAGCGGGCGCCGTACTCGAGGCACTGGGCCTGGGCCTTGAGCCCGGGGAAGGCGGGCAGGAGGCCGGGGTGGATGTTCATCACCCGGGGACAGCCCCGCGTCCCCGCCGCCGGCCCGAAGGCGTCGAGGAAGACCGGGGAGAGGAGGCGCATGTAGCCGGCGAGGCACACCAGGTCCACCCGGGCCGCCCGGAGCGCCTCCACCAGCTGCGCGTCGTAGGTGGCCCGCTCCACCCCGCGCGAGGGCAGCAGCCGCGACGGCACGCCGGCCCGCTCGGCGCGGGCGAGCGCGCCGGCGCCGGACACGTTCGAGATCACCAGGGCCACCTCGGCGTCCACCGAGCGGGCGGCGCAGGCGTCGAGCAGGGCCTGCAGGTTGGTGCCGCCGCCGGAGGCGAGGACCCCGAGCCGGATCAAGGGACGACCTCGCAGCTGACCTCGCCCTCGCCCGCCTCGATGCGACCCACCAGCCAGCTCTCGAGCCCCTCGGCGCGGAGCGCCTCCTGCGCGCCCGCGGCGTCGGCGGGCGCGACCACCAGGGTGAGCCCGAGCCCCATGTTGAAGGTCCGCAGCATCTCGTCGTGCGGGACCCCGCCCAGCCGCTCGATGAGGTCGAAGAGGGGAGGGCGGGTCCAGCGGCGCTCCTCCAGCACCGCGCGGGTGCCGTCGGGGAGGTTGCGCGGGACGTTGCCGGGCAGGCCGCCGCCGGTGATGTGGGCCACCGACTTCACGGCGACCCGGTCCAGCACGGCCAGGAGCTGCTTCGCGTAGATCCGGGTCGGCTCGAGCAGCACCTCTCCGATCGAGCGGCCGCCCAGCTCCGGCGGGCAGGCGTCGAGGGGGTAGGCGTCGAGGAGGGCGCGGCGGGCGAGCGAGTAGCCGTTCGAGTGGAGGCCGGAGGAGGCCACGCCGATCACGGCGTCGCCCGGCCGGACCGCCTTGCCGTCCACGATCCGCGAGCGCTCGACGCAGCCCACCGCGAAGCCCGCGAGGTCGTACTCGCCCCGCTCGTAGAAGCCGGGCAGCTCGGCCGTCTCGCCGCCGATGAGGGCGCAGCCGGCCTGCCGGCAGCCCTCGGCGATCCCCTTCACCACCAGGGCGCCCTGCTCGGCCGAGAGCTTCCCGGTCGCGAAGTAGTCGAGGAAGAAGAGCGGCTCGGCCCCGACCACGGCGATGTCGTTGACGCACATGGCCACGAGGTCGATGCCGATGGTGTCGTGACGCCCCGCGGCGAAGGCCACCTTGAGCTTGGTCCCGACCCCGTCGGTGCCGGAGACCAGCACCGGCTCGCGGTACTTCTTCATGTCGAGCGCGAAGAGCCCGCCGAAGCCGCCGATGCCCGCCAGCACCTCGGGCCGCAGGGTGGGGCGGGCGTGCGGCTTGATGAGCTCGACCAGCCGGTCGCCCTCGTCGATGTCCACACCCGCGTCGCGATAGGTGAGCGCCATGCGCCCCGCTTACCAAGCGCGCCCGCTCCGGCGCAAGGGATAGCGGGGGGTTCCGGTGGTTTTTCGCGCCGCGGCGCGCGTTGACACTGGGAAACGTTGTCGGATAACACCGGGCCACGGCCAGGAGGGGCCGCCATGAGCGCCGTCGACGAGCAGCTCTTCCAGAGGTTCGGCCGTAGCTTCCCGAGGGGGGCGGTGCTCTTCCGCGAGGGCGAGCCGGGCCACGAGATGTTCGTCGTCCAGTCGGGCCGGGTGCACATCTCGAAGGCGGTCGGCGACGTCGAGAAGATCCTCACCACCCTGGGCGGCGGCGAGTTCTTCGGGGAGATGTCGATCCTGAACGACCGGCCGCGCTCCGCCACCGCCACCTGCGCGGAGGACTGCCGGCTCATCGTCATCGACCCGCGCACCTTCGAGACCATGATCCGCTCCTCGGCGGAGATCGCCCTGCGGCTCATCAAGAAGCTGGCCAACCGCCTGCAGGCCGCCGACGACCAGATCGAGAACCTGCTCCTGCGCGACGACTCGGCGCGGGTGGTCCACTTCCTCGTGAAGGAGGCCGAGCGGGGCCGGGTCGAGGCGAGCGGCCGCCGCGTCGAGGTGCCCGCGGGAGACCTGCCCGCGCGCCTGGGGGTGGAGCCGGGCAAGGTGGACGAGGTGCTCGCGAAGCTCTCCCGGGCCCAGCTGGTGGTCGCCGACGACGGCGGCTTCCTCGTCCCGGACGTCGCGCGGCTCGGGCACTTCCTCGAGTTCCTGCGGATGAAGGCGCAGTTCGGGGAGATCGCGTGATCCTCGACGTCCTCGGCGCCTCCGGCGGGGAGCTGCAGGGCCACCGGACCACCTCCTTCCTGGTGGACGGGGTGCTGGCGGTGGACGCCGGGGCCCTCACCGCCAGCCTGCCGCTCGAGGCGCTGCTCCGGATCGACGACGTGGTGCTCACGCACTCGCACCTCGATCACGTGAAGGACGTGCCGCTGCTCGCCGATCTGCTGGTCGGCAACCGGGAGCGCCCGCTCCGCGTGCACGCCTCCCGGGGGTGCGTCGCGACGCTGCGCGAGAGCCTCTTCAACGGGCGGCTCTGGCCCGACTTCACCCGCATCCCCGGTCCGGACCGGCCCATCCTCGAGCTCCACCCCTTCGAGACCTCGACGCCCTTCGAGGTGGGCCGCTACCGGATCGAGCCGGTGCCGGTCTCGCACACGGTGGAGACGGTCGGGCTGGTGGTCTCCGACGGGCGCGCCGCCTTCGCCGTCTCGGGCGACACCGGGCCCACGGCCGCCTTCTGGGAGCGGGTGAACGGGACCCACGGCCTCGGGGCGCTCCTCGTCGAGACCAGCTTCCCGAACGCCCTCCAGTGGCTGGCCGACGTCTCCGGCCACCTCACGCCGCGGACCCTCGAGCAGGAGCTCCGCAAGCTGCCGCGGCGGACGGCGCCGGTCTGGCTGTACCACCTCAAGCCGGCCCACCAGGCCGCGCTCGAGCGCGAGCTGCACTCACTCGGCCTCGACGGCGTGAAGATCCTCTCCGCCGGCGATCGGCTACAACTGTAGGTGAACATGGCCTGGTTCCAGAAGACTGCCACGAAGGTGAAGGCGAAGGCGCCCCCGGTCGCGACCAAGGGGGAGGGGCTCTTCCACAAGTGCGACGCCTGCAACGAGGTGGTCTACAAGCAG